>JBEKFN010000209.1:0-7533 GCA_050013295.1 Terriglobales bacterium | reverse complement strand
GAAGGATTCCGCGGAGTGTACACGCTCGACTACGACGCGCTGGTGGCGCGCCATGGCAGCGAGCATTGGCAGGACGAGCGCAAATGGCTGACGGCGCGGCTTCCCATCGCCGCCGGTTATCTTCTTCAGATGGCGCGCGAGTGGATGCGTTTTATCGTGCCGCTCAGCGGTCGCACCGCCAAAGTTCTGGTCGTCGATCTCGACAACACGCTCTGGGGCGGCGTCATCGGCGAAGACGGAATGGCGGGCATTAAAGTTGGCCCCGAATATCCGGGAGCGGCTTATCAGGCCTTGCAGCGCGTGCTGCTTGATCTGTCGCGCAAAGGAATTCTGCTCGCTGTGTGCAGTAAGAACAATCTCGACGATGCCATGGAAGCGCTGGAGAAGCATCCGGGAATGCTGGTGCGCGCGAAACATTTCGCGGCGCTGCGTATCAACTGGACCGACAAAGCACAAAATCTCCGCGAGATTGCGAAGGAACTTAACGTCGGCATCGATGCGCTCGCCTTCCTCGACGACAATCCCTTTGAGCGCGAGCAGGTTCGCGCCGCGCTTCCGGAAGCTACCGTTATCGATTTGCCGAAGAATCCGCTGGAGTATGCCTCCGCCGTCCGGAATTGTGCGGCGTTCGAGCGGCTCACCCTTTCCGCCGAAGACCAGCAGCGCACCGAGATGTATGCCGCACAGAAGCAGCGTGCCGGCGCCGAGCAGAGCTTCCAATCGAAGGAAGATTTCTTTCGCTTCCTCGAGCAGGAAGCGGAACTCGAGCCCGTGTCGGACCTAACGCTGGCGCGGGTCGCGCAACTGACGCAGAAAACCAACCAGTTCAACTTGACCACTCGGCGTTACACCGAACCGCAGGTTGCGGAGATGGCGAAACAGCCGGAGTGGCACATATTTTCGATCCGGGTGCGCGATCGTTTCGGAGACCACGGGTTGGTCGGAGTCGCGATCGCGCACGACGAAGGCGAGCAGTGCGAAGTCGATACCTTCCTGCTGAGCTGCCGCGTCATCGGAAGAACGGTCGAAACCGCGCTGCTCGCCCATCTCGCCGAAAGCGCTGCCCAGCGCGGCTGCAAGCGGCTGGTGGGCTGGTTTCTGCCGACGAAGAAAAATGCTCCGGCGCGCGATTTCTACCCGCAGCACGGCTTCGAGCGGCAAGAGACAAACGGCGCGGGCTCGCTGTGGACGCTCGATCTGCAGAGTTCCACGCTGCGCTGCCCCGATTGGATTAAGCTGAAGGTGAAATGACGGAAGTTGAACGACCGAAACCGGGAGGAAGGAATTGACGGCCAATACGTTTGAACAGGTGCGCAACGTCGCCAGTGACATCTTCGGAATTCCAGCCGACAAAATCACGGCGGAATCTTCGCCGGAAACCATCGAGAATTGGGATTCCATGCAGCATCTGAATCTGGTTCTCGCCATCGAAGAAAAATTTGGAGTGCAGCTCGATCCCGAAGATATCGAACAGATGAAGAACATCGGCGCGGTCGCAGGGCTGGTCGAGAAGTTGCAGTCGGCCGCGCGCTAATACTTTTGAGTTGTCATCCTGAGCGAAGCGAAGGATCTATGCTTGCAGCTTGCACCATTCCAATGCGTAGGTCCTTCGCTTCGCTCAGGATGACAATTATGGTTAATTCCGGCAAGCTCACATCTTCCATTCATGGCCATCGTCATCCAGCCTTATCGTCCGGAGCACGAGCCCGCAGTCACGGAGTTCAATCAGCGCCTCCGGCTAGCGGGCGAGGACGAGAATATGGTGTTCTATAGCTCGGCGCAGCCGCGCTGGCTGGCGCGTACGGTGGAGTCCTGCATCCACAACGATTTCTTCGTCGCCGTCGATGACGGAATCGTGCGCGGCGGGTACGCGCTCAAGACCCAGGAGTTCTTTTTCCCCGACGGACAGATTCGCTCCATCGGCTACTATCACCATCCGCTATCCGAGGGCATCGTCAATAAGGCTCACGCCATCGTGGGCACGATGCTGCTGCGCGACGCGATGCAGCGCGCACCGCTGCTCTATTGTCTCGGCATGGACGGATACGACCATCCATTGCCGCAGATGCTGGTTCGTCTGGGATGGGCGCATTGCCTGGTGCCATTCTTCTTTCGCATCGTGAATCCCTCACGCTTTCTGAGAAATATGCAGACCCTGCGCTCGTCGCCATCGCGGAAGTTTCTGCTGGACCTCGCAGCCTACAGTGGCGCTGGATGGGCCGGCTCGAAGCTGTTCCAAGGGTATCGCGCTTTGGGTGCGCCACGGTCGCCGACGGTTGAATGTTGCGAAGTCGCGAACTTCGAAACCGCGGACGCCGCCGAGAGCTTGCAGTCCCTTTGGGAACAGGCGCGGCAGACTTGCTCGTTCACCGCAATGCGGAATGCCGAGGCTTTGCGCACTTTGTATCCTCCGGAGCTAACGCATCTCACGCGCCTGGTCGTGAAGCGCAACGGCTCCGCGCTTGGATGGGCCGTGGTCGGCGAGCGCCGCAAGGACGCGAAATACGGCAGCATGCGCGTTGGGTCGGTCGTCGATTGCTTCGCGCTTCCGGGAGAATTATTTTCGGTGGTGCGATGCGCCACTCAGACGCTCGAGCAGCAGGGCTTCGACCTTATCCTCAGCAATCAGAGTCACCAGGCATGGGGCGAGGCGTTCAAGGCTGCGGGCTATCTGCCGGGACCGTCAAATTTTATTTTTGCCGCTTCGAAGAAACTGACGCAACTGCTGGCTCCGTTTGAGGAAGTGCGTCCGCGAATGCACGTGACGCGCGCGGATGGAGATGGGCTGCCGGGGAATTTCTAGAGCGGCTGTCAGCTCTCAGCTTTCAGTTCTCAATTCTCAACCACAAACCCGCCTTCACTGGGTCGCGTGGGTTATTTCGGGAACTGCGTTTTCCGTTTCGGTGGAGAGCTTGTAGCCGAGCTGTTTCATGATTGGGCCCCAGTGGGCTTCCATGTACGTAACGGTCTTTCCAGGAAGGACGGCTCGCCATCCGCCGGACGAGGCTTTGCGAACGAAGGGCTTATCGGAGCGGGTGTGGAATGTGGCTACCCATTTCTTGCCCTGCGTCTCTTCCATTTTGCGCATGTTGGCGGCGGAACTAAGTTCGATGGCACGGTTGATGCGATCCGGGTCGGGATTGAGACCCATGAAACGGGCTACGCGTGCTAACTCGTGCTGCTGATTCGCCTGTAGATCTTCATAGCGCATGAGGAGGAAGCTCTCGTGTCCCTGGCGCGTCGCCAGCCAACTGTTGACGTGGTCGGCCCAGGAACCGATACGGCGCCAGAAGTTGCCGTCCATCCAGCGGGGCACGAATTCTTCAATGGGGCAGTCTTCGGAAATCGAACGCAGCTTCATCTCCCAGTGATAGTTGGAAATGGCCACATCGCGCGGGTCGCGCACAATGTAGATGACACGCCGGTAGCGAGCGTCGAAGCACTCGTGACTTTTGAGCACGCGCGGGCGGGGACGGCGGCGCAGGACCCAGTCGGCGGTCTTGTACATGTCAGGAACCAGGCGCTCCACGTTGAGGAAGGTGACGGGCTCATTTGGATTGACGAAATTGCCGACGAGGAAGCGCGTCCAGGTGTTGCCGGAACGCGGATAGGACGTGAGAAAAACGTCGTCGTCGAAAATGGTGATTTCCCGCTCCAGCAGCGTGCGGCGAAACAGCACGTCGTGAACCCGCGATAGATGCCGGAATGCCCGGCGAATGAGTAACGCCATTGCTGCTTCCCCTCGGTTATTCTTCGGCCGGGCTGCGGTCGGCGGCGGAGCGGTTGCCTTGCAGCCATCCGAGAAATTTTTGCTTGCGCGCAAACATGGTGCGAGCCTCGTTGCGCAGCTTGCCCACAATCTGATAACGAGACTTAGTGAACCAGGGCACGCGATGCGGCGTGCATCCATATTTTTCTTTGTACGTGCCTTCGCCGCCCCAATCGAAAATGGTGGCGCCGCGATTTTTCCAGTAGCGCATGGCGTACCAGTGGCAGGCTTCGTTGGGGCGCAGGCTCTGATGGGAACGGAAGCTGGCGTTGCCCCAGAACTCGGCGATCTGGTTGAAGCCGGGATAGATTCCGGTGGCGATGCACTTCCTCTCCGGATCGCGCGCTCGAATCAGCAAGACATTGCCCCCCGGCTCAACGTTGCGAACCAAAGCGCGGACGCGCTCGACCGAATAGGTGGGAACAAGGGACTGCTTGGCAAAAACATCCTTGAGTTGCGCGTAATATTCGTCGGCGAAGGCGAGGTCGTGCGCCTCTTCGATTTTTAGGCCGCTCTTATCCGCCTTACGAATGCAGCGGCGGCAGGCGCTTTCCATGCCGTTGAACAAATCTTCTTCCGAGCGGGTCAGGTCGGTGCGGTAGGAAGCGTAGTATTCGGTTTTGAATCCCGCGTTCTCGCCGTCTTCGAAGGTGAAGTATGGATCGGAGACTTCAAGATGCAGGCACTTGAGATCGTCCCACGCAAACTTTTCGAGGGCTTCGAGCGCGGCACGGCGCGGGACGCCGGGATTGAGATTGAAGCCGATATAAGGAGTCGTCCAGCCGGGAAAAGAGCTGCCCAGGACTTTCATGCCGAATTTCGAGAACGTGAGCCCGGTAAAGTATCCGAGGACGCCGCTCGATTCGCGCAACTCGGCGAGCACGGGGAGCGCGTTCTGCGCCTCGGCGACGAATTGTAGCCACTCGCGCGTCTGGAAGACGGTGCGATCGGCGAAACGGTCGAGTCGCTTCCAGTCGGCGGACTTGATGTCGATGGGATAGAACTTCATTCTTGTTCCAGTTGCGCGAGGCTACTTTGGTGGCACTATGAACTATACCAATCCTCACTTAGACGGTAGCAAGCCGCCGTCCGTTGGGGCGCTGTCGAGCTTCACACGCAGACCGTAAGGCATTTATTTTCAGCACCTTAAAGAATCTTATTAATAGCCGCTGGAGTCGTGTCCGGCGGTGGGGCAAAAAGTGGACAACTATTTCCGCCGGGTGGAATGGTGAGGGGCCAAGTTGCGCACAAACTCAATCGCACCGCGGCGGGCGAGCCCCGGTCAGAGTTAGGAACTGGCGAGGTACCAAGAGTAACCGGCGCGTCCGGAGCGGCCTTTTCAGCATGTAAGATAAAAGAATCTGTGGCTTCTGGATGGCAAAGCAAACTGGCGCGCGTGTCCCGGATGAACTGGGACGAGGTGCGGCTGCGAGCGGGGCAGGAATTCCACAAGCAGAGCGACCTGCTCATGTACCGGATGGGCGTGCGGAATGGGTCGATTCGGCTGAACACAGATTCAGCGGCGCGGGCGGAGCAATTCTTTTTTTCGGGGAGCGAGTTTTCTCGCAGTGAAATTTCACAGCGCGCGGAGTTGTTGCGCAAGTATCTTCCCGACGAAGCGGCCGAGATTCTGCGCGAGGCCGATGAGATCTGCGGCCATCGTTTTCGTCTGCTGGGCTACGAGAATCTCGAATACGGCAGCGAGATCGACTGGCATCTCGATCTGGTGCATGGTAAGCGCGCGCCGATGGATCCTTGGTTCAAGATTCCTTTTCTTGATTTCGCGCTAGTGGGCGACCACAAGGTCACATGGGAATTGAACCGGCACCAACACTTGGTGACGCTGGCCAAGGCCAGGTTGCTGAGCGGGGACGAGAAGTACGTCCGCGAATTGATGGCGCAGTGGCGCAGTTGGATCAAGGCGAATCCGTATCCGTTGGGGATCAACTGGGCTAGCACGCTGGAGGTTGCCTTCCGCAGTTTGTCGTGGATATGGGTGGACCAGTTGCTGGCGGGAGCGGCCGAGCAGGCGGAGCTTCGCTCGGGATTTCACTCCGAACTGGCGCCTGCGCTCGCATTTCACGGGCGTTATATTGAGCGCTATCTATCTACTTATTTTTCTCCGAATACACATCTGCTGGGGGAAGCGGTTGCGCTGTTCTTTCTGGGCACTTTGTATCCGCAAATCCCGAGGGCCGCGCGCTGGAAGGAATCCGGGTGGCGGATTGTGCTGCGCGAGGCGGGACGGCAGGTGCGTCCGGACGGCGTTTACTTCGAGCAATCGCTGTACTACCACGTTTATGCCCTCGACTTCTTCTTATATGCGCGGTTGCTCGCGGCGCGGAATGGAATGGAAATTCCGCCGGCGTATGACGCGGTGCTGGGGCGAATGCTCGATGTAGTGGCGGCGCTGGCGCAGGCCGGTCCGGCGGAAGGCTTCGGCGACGATGATGGCGGGCGGGTGTGGAATCCGCGGCGCAACCGCACGGAGCAGATGGCGGACCCGCTGGCGCTCGGTGCGGTGATGTATTCGAGGGAGTTTTCCGCCGCGCGTTTGACGGAGGAAGCGATCTGGTTATTTGGAAATCAAGCCGTCGAAAAACTCTCGATCGCACACATGAGCACACAGGCTAGTCCGGCGGCGCGTTCGCTCGCCTTTCCCGACGGCGGGCTTTACGTACTGGCGGATTCGCAGCCGTTCGCGCAGGCAATGGTGGTGGATGCCGGTCCACAGGG
Organism: Terriglobales bacterium; assembly: GCA_050013295.1. Lineage (GTDB taxonomy): Bacteria > Acidobacteriota > Terriglobia > Terriglobales > Acidobacteriaceae > Acidiflorens. The sequence goes on along the minus strand of JBEKFN010000209.1, from coordinate 1,028 downwards.
TGTGGGCCGCTCGGGACACGGACATGCCGACGCACTCAGCCTGCGGCTCACCATGAATGGGCGGCGCTGGCTGGTGGACTCCGGGAGCGGCGTCTACATTTCGAAGGATCCGGCAGACCGGAACACCTTTCGCGGAACGGGTGCGCATAACACATTGCGCGTCGATGGAGTGGACCAGGCGGTTGCGGATGAACCCTTTTCATGGACTCACATTCCGGCGACGCAAGCGGAAAATTGGATTGTGGGGAAGAGCTTTACTTACCTTGTGGGCAGCCACAATGGATATGCGCGGCTGGCGGATCCGGTTGTGCATCGGCGCCATGTGCTGAAGATCGCGGGCGATCTGTGGCTGGTGCGTGATGTTGCGCTCGGACGAACGGAACATGAACTGGAGATACGGTGGCACTTCGCGCCAGATCTCGAAGTTCGCGCGATCGGCGCGGGGCGGGTGGAAATAACGAGGGGCGGCGCTGCCTCTGGCGAATCGGGGCTGAGCCTGATCGTCCCGGAAGAAACCGCCTGGCACACGGCGACGGAAGTTACGAGAACTCTGCTCTCGCCCGCCTATGGTGCGCTCCAGTCTGCGCCGTTGGTGCGATGCCATGCGCGGGTTTTGCTGCCGGCAGAGATCGCGACCGCGCTCGTACCACGCTCTGGCATAGTCCGGCGGGAAGCCGAACCACAAATCGAACCTCGATTGGCGAGCATGGCGCAGGCGGCCGTGCAGGTGTACGAACTCAACCATCATGACGAAAGCCATGGATTCTTTTTTGCGCTTGGCGACGAGGCGTGGAATTTCGGTCCGTGGTCTTCGGACGCGCGAGTGCTGTATTGCCGCGTCGAAGAAGAGAAACTCGCGCACCTGATCGTGATCGACGGGACGCAAGTCGCGTGGCAGGGACAGCCTCTGCTGAAGGCGGCAGGGCCATCCGCATTTTTCGAGTGGCGCAGGCAGGATGCAGTGGTGAACGCAGTACCGGGCGAGTTTTCGGTTACGGCTTTGTTCGAAGAGCTGACCGGCGGCTCGC
>JBEKFN010000208.1:0-7565 GCA_050013295.1 Terriglobales bacterium | reverse complement strand
TACGCTGCCCTCGCCTTCGGCGCTTTCCGAAAACGAAGCACGCGTATCCAAATTTCGTTGACAAATCTCAATCTATAAGTTAAGTCCTTTACACTCAAAGATTTGGAGGGTAGCCCCCAATCCATGATTCTAATGGACAGGGGCCAAGGCAAACAGCACCGGACTTGAGGCCCGAATCGAGGCAGAAGTGAAGCACGTTTGCGAGATCGGCCAAGCGAACCAACCGAGTGGTCGCCGTCTCGCCGTCTTCTGCTGCTACAATTTCCGGTTCGCTATCCTTCCCAGACGCGGCGAGTCGCGTCTCTACAATGAGGTGTCTTCATGCCGGAAACTTTGCAGCTTTCGAATCCCACGCCGCTCACCACTCTTACGGAAGACGAGATTCTCTTCCGCGACAACGTCCGACGGTTCGCCGAGGACAAGGTTCGTCCACTGGCTAAAGAGATGGACGAAAAGGCAGTGTTCGATCACGGACTGATCGACCAGTTCTTTCAGCTTGGGCTGATGGGGATCGAGGTTCCCGAGCAGTACGGGGGAGCGGGCGGCAAGTTTTTTGAGTCGATCCTGGCCGTCGAAGAACTGGCGCGGGCCGACGCTTCCGCCGCTGTAATCGTGGACGTGCAGAACACGCTGTTCGGGAATGCGATTCTGCGCTGGGCCACGGAAGACCAGAAGAAGCGTTACCTGCCGAAGCTGACGACGGAGACGCTTGGCGCCTATGCGTTGAGCGAAGCGGGATCGGGATCGGACGCGTTTGCGCTGCAAACCAAGGCTGAACTCAAAGGCAATGAGTTCGTTCTCAACGGACGCAAGCTCTGGATCACCAATAGCAAAGAGGCGGGATTGTTCATACTGTTTGCCACCGTGGATGCGTCGAAGGGCTACAAGGGGATCACGGCGTTTCTGATCGAGAAAGATTCTCCCGGATTCACCGTCGGCAAAAAGGAAGACAAGCTGGGGATTCGGGCGTCGTCAACTTGCGAACTGATTCTGGAAGATTGCCGCGTGCCCAGGGAAAACGTGCTCGGCGAGGTCGGCAAGGGATACAGGATCGCGATCGAGACGCTGAACGAAGGCCGCATCGGAATTGGCGCGCAGATGCTGGGCGTGGCGAGCGGCGCGTGGGAATGCGCCGCCAAGTATGCACAGGAGCGTACGCAATTCGGAAAGCCGATTGCGGAATTTCAGGCGATCCAGTTCCAGATCGCGCAGATGGCAACCGAGATCGAGGCTGCGCGACTGATGGTTTATAACTCCGCCCGCATGAAAGACGCCGGCGTAAGTTTTGCGAAAGAAGCCGCCATGACCAAGCTGTTCACGTCGCAAGTGGCCGAGCGCGTGACCTCGCTCGCCATTGAAATCTACGGCGGATACGGTTTTACGAAAGATTATCCCGTCGAAAAATATTGGCGCGACGCTAAGATCGGGAAAATCTACGAGGGCACTTCGAACATGCAGCTGGCGACGATCGCGAAGCTGGTGATGGGGAAATAAGGTCAGAGGTTAGAGGTCAGATTGCAGAGGCGAAGTCAAGGTCAGAAGTCAGAGGTCAGATTGCAGAGGTGAAAAAACGCGCCCGTTGGTTTTTACTTCTGCAATCTGACCCCTGACCTCTGCAATTGGTTTTCAGTTCTGCAATCTGACCTCTAACCTCTGACCTCTGACCGAGTTGAAGCCGAGACCTATGGCGACCTTTCTCCCAGATGCGCTATCCGCCACCGCTGAGTTGGCGAACGCTGGCGCGGAGCCTATCTCTCGTGAAGCGGCTTGCCTGCTGCTGCGGACGGACGACGACATGCTGCCTTCCCTGCTCTCGGCGGCGCAACTTGCCCGCGCGAGATTCAAGCCGGGAATCATCACCTATTCACGCAAGGTGTTTCTTCCCCTGACGAATCTTTGCCGCGACTACTGCGGCTACTGCACATTCCGGCGCGATCCCGGCGAGCCCGGCGCGCACACCATGTCCCCGGACGAGGTGATGGAAGTCGTGCGCGCGGGCGAGCGCATGGGATGTACCGAAGCGTTGTTCAGCTTGGGAGACAAGCCGGAGCTGCTTTTCCCCCAGATGCGCGATACGCTGCGGCGCTTTGGATACAAATCCACGCTTCATTATCTGGAAGCGATGTGCGAGAAGGTGCTTCGCGAATCGAGCCTGCTGCCGCATCCCAACCCCGGGCTGATGAGCGCGGAATGGCTGGAACGGCTGTCCCGCGTGGCTCCGAGCATCGGGCTGATGCTGGAAACGACCAGTGCGCGGCTGCTGGCGAAAGGCGCCGCGCATGACAATGCTCCCGACAAAGAACCGGCTAAGCGCCTGCGCGTAATTGACGATGCGGGGCGGCGGAAGATTCCTTTTACTACTGGAATTCTGATTGGAATTGGCGAGACGCTGGAAGAGCGCGTGGATGCGCTGATCGCGATTCGCGACCTGCATGAGAAGTACGGGCACATTCAGGAAGTGATCGTGCAAAACTTTTGCGCCAAGAGTGGCACGCCGATGGCCCACTGGCCCGAACCGGACCGCGGGGACATGCTGCGCACGCTGGCCGTGGCACGCCTCCTGCTGCCGCAGATGAACATTCAGGCGCCGCCGAATCTCTCCGATCCGCACTATGGTCAGCACTATGGTTTGCACTATGCCGATCTGCTCGATGGCGGCATCAATGACTGGGGCGGGGTTTCGCCGCTGACGCCGGATTTCATCAATCCGGAAAAGCCCTGGCCGCATCTGGACGAATTGCGACGGCGGACCGAGGCGAAAGGATTCGAGTTGCGCCAGAGGTTGCCGGTTTATCCAGAGTTCGTAAGAAAGTTCACAGAACAAGCGTCGGCACCGAGCGCTTTGCTGGCCGAGCGCCTGAGCGCCGCTGCGGACACTGCGGGCTATGCTCGGAGGCCAGCGTGATCACGGTTCTGACCGGCGGCACGGGCGGCGCCAAGTTCGTGGATGGACTGCGGCAGATCGTTCGTCCGGAAGAACTGACGATCATCGTGAATACCGGCGACGACCTGATGTGGTGGGGATTGTACGTTTCGCCCGATCTCGATTCCATCACTTACATGCTGGCCGGCAAACTGAGCCCGGAGCGCGGGTGGGGCGTGAAGGGCGACACTTTTTTTTGTCTGAATGCCATGGGACAGCTGGGACAACCGACCTGGTTTCACGCCGGCGATCGCGATCTGGCCACGCACATTTTCCGCTCCAAGCTGCTGGCCGACGGCAAGACGCTCAGTGACGCCACGTCCGAGATGGCGACCCGGCTTGGCATCAAGGCGCGCATCCTGCCGATGAGCAATTCGCGGGTGGAGACGCGGGTGTTGACGCCGGCGGGAGACTTGAGCTTTGAAGAATATTTTGTCCAGCGCTGGTACCAGGATCCCGTGGAATCGGTGCGGTTCGCCGGCGCCACGGATGCGGAGCCGGCGCCGGGAGTGATCGCGGCGATCCGCTCGGCAGATCTTGTGTTATTGGCGCCGAGTAATCCAGTATCCAGCATCGGTCCGATTCTCGCTGTGCCGGGAATTCGCGAAGCGCTGCGCGAAAGCCGCGCCCGCATTGCGGGCGTGAGCCCGATTGTGGGAGGAGCCGCTGTCAGCGGACCGGCGGGAGCGCTCATGGCGGCGCAAGGCTTCGCCGTATCGATTGCCGGCGTTGCCGAATGCTATCGCGACTTCCTCGATCTGCTGGTGGTTGATTCCGGGGACGCTTCAGCTGCCGAAGAGTTGCGCAAGACCGGCATGCGTGTGCATTGCACTCCGACCATCATGCGCAAGAATGAAGATAGAATCGCGCTGGCAAAGAGCGTGCTGGAGGCGGCGATGCAACCTCCGTCGGCTCAGGCTGCGGCGGAGCGGCCATGATTCTGGTTCCTGTAAAAATCCTTGTCGACGCCAAGCAGCGGCTGTCCTCAATTCTGAGTCCGCAAGAACGTTTCGCGCTGGCGCAGGCGATGTGCGAGGACGTGCTGCAAGCGCTGGCGCGGTGGCAAAGCCGTCCTGCTGTTGCGGTGGTGACGAATGATTCCTTTGCGCGCGACTTGGCGGCGCGTTTCAATTTTGAGGTCGTTGCGGACGACAACTCCGGAGAGACCAGCGCCATCGAGATGGCAACGGCGGTGTGCAGAAAGCGTGGAGCGGACAGCACCCTGGTGGTTCCGGCGGATATTCCTTTGATTGACAGTTCGGAACTGCAGAAGATCGTGGATAGCGCACCACCCGGTGGTGCGGTGCTGGTGCCGGACGCGGCGGGGCGCGGCACGAATGCAGCCTGGCGATCTCCCGGCGATTTGTTTCCGCTTCGCTTCGGCAACGACAGCTTCTTGCCACACTTGGCCGCGGCCAAGGCAACGGGCCTGCCTTGGGTTGTGCTCGAACTGCCGGGGATTGCGCGGGATGTCGATCGCCCCGAAGATCTTCGCGAACTGGCGGCTGCCAGCGGAGAACGGCGATCGCAGAAGCTGGTGCGAAGCTGGAACCTCAGCGGACGGATTCAGGCCGCACATGGCCGGATCTAATATGGCTAGGGCTAACATGGGGTCCAGCACCCGTAAGCGGGCGGTTGGGGAAGTTCGCATTCTTCCGGTCGCCGTCAGCGGAGAAATCCGCGCCGGAGAATCGCTGTGCGCACGGTTGTTGGCGGCGGCGCGCAGCCTGGGGCTGCGCTTTCAGGATGGCGACATCCTGGTGGTGAAGCACAAAGTTGTTTCGAAGGCGGAAGGCGCGCTGGTCGCGCTGGATGAGATCCGGCCCTCGGCGGCTTCGCTGGTTTGGGCTCGACGCTATGCGCTCGACGCGCGCGTCTGTGAATTGGCGCTGCGTGAGAGTCGTCGAATCGTGCGGCGAAAGCGCGGTGTGCTGATCACCGAGACGAAGCACGGCTTCGTTTGCGCAAACAGCGGCGTGGATGTGTCGAACGTGGATGGTGGGCGGCACGCGGTGTTGCTGCCGGTGAATCCGGATCGTTCCGCGGCGCGGTTGCGGCGGGAGTTGAAGAAGCAGCTTGGGATCGAGATCGCGGTGATTGTCAGCGATAGTTTCGGGCGTCCCTGGCGGGAAGGCTTGACGGAAGTGGCGATTGGCGTCGCCGGGATACGGCCTCTGATCGACTACCGCGGACGTCGCGATCCGCACGGCTACTCGCTGCATGCGACGGTGGACGCGGTCGCGGACGAACTGGCTTGTGCGGCGGGATTGGTCTGCGGCAAGCTGGCAGGCACTCCAGCGTGCATCATTCGCGGCTATGCTTACCAACGCGGAAGCGGTGGGGCGCGGGCGCTGATCCGGCCCGCGAAGAACGATCTTTTTCGGTGAATGTTCGATCAGGGTTGTGACGGTGTGGTGACGGGGCTTTGCCCCGTCCAAGCGGGGCGAAGCCCCGCTACCACACGTGCAGTCCGTAAAGCTTAGGGAGAATGTTATGACGTTTCAGACTTCAGAACTCGAGCAATTCCCCGCGCTGACCTGGGAAGAGATCGCACCGCAAGCTTCCGTCGCAATTCGCAGCGCCCTGGAGCGTGTGCTGGAAACACAGGACGGAGCATGTCTGACGGACGCGGAACGGTACGCCCTGGCGAACTGCGATGGTGCAGACTTGCTTGGGCTGCTCGTGGCCGCGGACATTCTTCGGCGCGAACTGGTTGGCAACATCGTCAGCTACGTGGTGAACCGCAATATCAATTTCACGAACATCTGTTTCGTGGGGTGCAAGTTTTGCGCGTTCAGCCGCGGGCCACGCGAAGCCGACTCCTATTTTCATTCACTCGAAGAAATGGGGCGCAAGAGTAAAGAGGCGTGGGAAATGGGCGCAACCGAAGTCTGCATTCAAGGCGGGCTGCCTCACGGTCTGCCGCCATTTTATTATCGGGACATTTTGCGCGCCGTGAAGAATGCGGTCCCGGGTATGCACATCCACGCGTTTTCTCCGATGGAAATTGTGTATGGCGTGGAACTGACCGGCATGCCGCTGCGCGACTATCTGATGATGCTGCGCGATAACGGATTGGACACGCTGCCGGGCACGGCGGCTGAGATTCTGGATGACGAAGTGCGTCATGTACTGTCGCGCAACAAACTTTCGTCGGCGCAATGGCAAGAGGTGATCCGCACGGCGCACGCGTGTGGCATCCCGAGCACTTCGACGCTGATGTACGGGCACAGGGAAACGCCAGACCACTGGGTACGGCAGTTAGCTTTGTTCCGGCAGATTCAGGCTGAAACCGGCGGCTTCACAGAGTTCGTGCCGCTTGGCTTTGTGCACCAGAACACACTTTTGTTCCAGCAGGGACTGGCGCGCTCGGGGCCGACGCTCGCCGAACATCTCAAAATTCACGCGCTGGCCAGAATCCTGCTCGCCGGTTCGATTCATAACATCCAGGTCTCGTGGGTGAAGCTGAACCGTAAACTTTCGCAGCTTTGCCTGCACGCCGGGGCCAACGACTACGGCGGGACATTGATGGAAGAAAATATTTCGCGTGAAGCGGGAGCGACCGCGGGCCAGTACACCAGTCCGGAAGATTTCCAGGCGTTGATTCGGGAGATCGGGCGCATTCCGGCCGAGCGCAACACAAAATATTCACGCATGAAAATCAAGCTGCCGGTCGAATCGGTTTCTTCGGAGGCTTCTATTGAACACGCGCTGGTTGCGGAGTTCGCATGAACGATCGCATGAACGTCGGCATGAGCCGCGCCATCGCCATCATCGGGGGCACCGGCCCGGCTGGTACGGGCCTCGCGCTGCGCTGGGCGCGCGCGGGAGAGACCATCATCATCGGCTCGCGCGATGCCGCGCGGGCCGAGCAGACGGCAGAGGCAATCCGTAAGCGAGCGGGCGCAGACGCTCAAGTTTCCGGGATGGAAAATTCGGCCGCCTGCGCGGCCAGCGATCTGCTGGTGCTCACCGTGCCGTTCGAAGGGCAGGCAGCGCTGCTGAAGCAGTTGAAGCCCGCGATCCGACCGGGCAGCATTCTGATTGATGCCACCGTTCCGCTGGCTGCGAGCGTCGGCGGACGCGCCAGCCGCACTCTTGGCGTGTGGCAAGGTTCGGCTGCGCAACAGACGGCGGAACTTGTTCCTAAGGGCGTTTCCGTCGCGGCGGCATTCCAGAACGTGTCGGCAGAACAACTCAACGGCGATGAAGATGTGGATTGCGATGTGATCGTGTGCAGCGACGATCCGAATGCCACGCAGGTTGCGATGGACCTCGCGGCGAAGATCGCGGGCGTGCGAGCGATTGACGGCGGGAAGCTGGAGAACGCGCGCATCGTCGAGCAGATCACCGCGCTGCTGATCGGTCTCAACATCCGGCACAAAGGGCACGGCGGAATACGGATCACGGGGTTGCCGGACAGCGCGTACAGGCTTAGCTCCTAGCTCTCAGCTCTTCAGTAAAAGCGGGGACGAAGCTTTGCTTTTTTTCCTGCCTCGTTACTATAAAGGTATTAACCCGTGTTTACCACTCCCCCCTCCCCCCGATCTCCTGGAATCATGGGGTTAGGGGGATTCTTCCCGCCAAAATCTAGAGCGCAAAGGACTTATTTTCAAAATATTCCGAAATAAGGGCTTAGCTC
>JBEKFN010000207.1:0-7568 GCA_050013295.1 Terriglobales bacterium | reverse complement strand
TCACCGTTTTCTGGCCGTATCGTCCCATTTCACAAAGACGGTCCTCGGCAAACGGCTGGCGGATTCCGGGTTTTTCCAGGTGGCGATACTCCTTGCGAATACGCCAGCCCACGTCGAGACCCGCCAAGTCGCCTGTCGCCATCGGGCCCATGGCGTTGCCGAATTCGACCAGCGCCTGGTCTACCGCCTCCACCTCTGCACCTTCTTCGATCAGGAACTGCGCTTCCCGGCGATACGGGCCAAACATGCGGTTGCCTACGAAGCCGCGGCAGTTTCCTACCAGCACTCCGATCTTGCCCAGCTTCTTGGACAGTTGCATACACGTGGCAATCACTTCTTTGCTCGACTTTTTTCCGCGCACAATTTCGAGCAAGCGCATTACGTTGGCCGGACTGAAGAAGTGCGTTCCGATCACTGCTTCCGGGCGCGACGTGGCTCCGGCGATTTCATCGATATTTAGCGTCGATGTGTTGCTTGCCAGAATCGCTCCCTTTCGGCAGGCGCGGTCCAAGTCCGCAAACACAGTTTTCTTCAACGCCATGCCTTCGAATACTGCCTCCACCACCATGTCCACAGCGGAGAACGCATCGTAGTTGAGCACCGGCGTAATCAACTGCAGGCGTTCGTCCACGAATGCCTGAGTGAAACGCCCGCGCTGCACGGAACTCGCGTAGTTCTTCCGGATCTTTCCCATACCCAGAGCGAGCGCCGCCTCATCGACATCCTTCAGCAGCACCGGAATTCCCGCGTTGGCGAACACCATCGCGATCCCTCCGCCCATGGTTCCAGAGCCGACAACGGCCACGCGGTTCACGGGGATCACCGGAGTTTCTTTGGGAACGTCGGGAATCTTCGCCACCTCGCGCTCGCCGAAGAAAACATGGATGAGCGCTTTGGACTGATCGGAGAAAAGACATTCGGTGAAAAGTTTCCCCTCGACCTGGCAGCCTTCCTCGAACGATAATCTCGTCGCCGCTTCCACCGCATCGATCGCCGCCAGAGGAGCCTTCAACCCTCGTTGTTTCTTGCCGGCCGCGTCGCGCGCCGCCGCAAAGATCGCCGCGGTCTCCGTAACCGTTCCCAGCTTCTCCGTTCGCTCCCGCGTTTTGGGCGCGGGCTTGCCCGCGACTTCGCGCGCAAAAGCCACCGCCCCGGCGAGCAGGTCCCCATCGATCAACCGGTCAATCAGTCCAAGAGTGGCAGCCTCGCGCGCGGAAACCGGCTTGCCCCACGCACACATTTCGACAGCCTTGGCCACACCTACCAGGCGGGGCAGACGCTGTGTTCCACCGGCGCCGGGAATGATACCCAGATTTACTTCCGGCTGACCCAGCTGCGCCGTGGGCACCGCAACCCGGTAGTGGCCGGCCATCGCCAGTTCCAGACCACCCCCAAACGCGGTTCCGTGAATCGCCATCACCACCGGCTTGCCGCTGTCCTCAATGCGAAGCAGCAGCGGAAGCAGGCTTCTGCGCGGTCCCCCCGAGGTCATCTTGCCGAATTCCTTGATGTCAGCGCCGGCGACAAAAGTGCGGCCGCCGCCGATTACGACCGCTGCCTTAATGGCAGCGTCTCCGTTCATCTCATCGATCGCCGCCAAGACTCCCTCCGGCACACCCGGACTGAGAGCGTTGACCGGTGGGTTGTCGATGGTAATGACCGCGACATCATTGTCTTTGCTGATTCTCACAAGCTTATTCATAAGGCTCTCCTCAAAATTAATGAACTCCCTGGGGCCGGGCCCCGGGTGCATCAATGACCAGGCGCGCAATCCGTTCTCGATGAAACGTCGCGTCGCCCAGCATGGTTTCCGACGCTTTCGCCCGCCGGTAATAAAGATGAAGATCGTTCTCCCAGGTAAAACCCATCCCGCCGTGGACCTGGACGCCACGATTGCCGACAGTGCGGCAAGCATCGCTCGCGTACATCTTGGCGATCGAGACCGCCGTCGCAGCTTTCACCGGATCATGATCGAGCGCCCATGCCGCATAGTAGGCCGCCGAGCGCGAACTCTCCGTCTCCAGGTACATGTCGGCACACTGGTGTTGCACCGCCTGAAACGCGCCAATCGCCTTGCCATACTGCTTGCGCGTCTTGGCGTACTCCACGCTCATGTCGAGGATGCGTTGCATCGCTCCCACCATTTCCGCCACCAGCGCGGCCGTTGCCACATCGGTCGCGCGCTCCATGCCGCTCGCATCTCCAAGTTTTTCGGCCGGAGTGTTGTCGAACCGCACCGCATACACGCTGCGCGTCAAATCCATGGCTGGCATCGGCGCGACCGACACACCGGGAGCGTTGCGCTGCACGACGAACACTCCGCTGCCTGCCGTCACCAGCAGGAAGTCCGCGACGTCGGCGTCGGGCACAAACAGCTTTTCGCCCGTCAGCTTGCCGTTAACCACGGCGGTCTTCACGCCGGCCCGACTGCCCCAACCGGCGCCCGCTTCCATCTCCGCCAGCGTCGACCGCGCTTTGCCCTCGCAAATCGGCGCCAGATACTTTTTCTTCTGGGCATCCGTGGCGACTGCGTCGATCACCGTGGCCGCCAGCGCCACGGTCGCGAAGAAGGGTCCGGGTACCAGCGCCCGCCCCGCCTCTTCCATCAGAAGAATCAGATCGACCACGCTCATGCCCATGCCACCGTATTCTTCCGGAAAAATGATTCCCGTGAAACCCTGGGCGGCCATCTTCGACCAGAGGTCGGCGTCGTACGCGCTGCCGGTTTCCGCAAGCTTCCGCACCTGATTCATGGGGCACTCCCCGGCAAAAAACTTGCGCGCGTTGTCCTTCAGAATCTCCTGGCTCTCACTCAATCCAAATTGCATGTAGGATCCTCAGTAGCTCCTCGGCAAACCCAGCACGAAGTGCCCGATGATATTGCGCTGGATCTCCGACGTCCCAGCCTCGATTGTGTTGCCGCGGGAGCGCAGGTATCCATACGCCCACGCGCCCTTGTCGACTGCGTACGAAGAAGAACTGGCAAGCTGGGCGTAAGGCCCCAGCAATTCCTGCGCCACCTGCTGCACCCGCTGGTTGAGTTCGCTCCAAAAGATCTTCTGGATCGATCCTTCTGGACCGGGCACGCCCGTCGCGTTGATGCGGCTGAAGGCGCGCATCTGGTTCAAGCGCATGATTTCGATTTCCGCGTAGCATTGCGCCAGCTTCTGCCGCACCAGCGAGTCTTCAGCCGCCGGTCGTCCGTTGCGTTCCAGTTCATGCGACAATTTGATCAGCCGCTCCATGTTGCGCCGGTAGACAATCTGCAGTGCTGCCCCGAACGTGCCGCGCTCATGCATGAGCGTCCCAATCGCCACGTCCCAGCCCTGATTGACCTCGCCCACGACGTTTTCCACGGGAACCGGCACATCCTGGAAAAAGACCTCGCTGAATTCACTCTCGCCGGTCATCTGGCGCAGCGGACGAACCGAGATGCCGGCGGTCTTCATGTCCACCAACAACACCGTGAGTCCCTTGTGTTTGGGAACGTTCGGATCCGTGCGCACGACCACTTCGCACCAATCCCCGATCCAGCCATAGCTGGTCCACGTCTTCTGGCCGTTGACCACGTAGAAGTCGCCTTCGCGCCGCGCCGATGTCTGCAGCGAAGCCAGGTCCGATCCGGCATTGGGTTCGGAGAATCCCTGGCACCAGATTTCCTCGGCGCTCAGAATCTTCGACAGATAGCGTTGCTTTTGTGCGTGCGTTCCAAAGCCAATAATGGTGGGACCAATCAGTCCCAGGCCCAGGGCGTTGGCCATGGGCGGAGCGTCGGCCAACGCCATCTCCTGCCAGAAAATGACCTGCTGCATCAGGCTGGCCCCGCGGCCACCGTATTCCTTGGGCCACGAGATTCCCGCCCAGCCTGCGTCAAACAATTTGCGTTGCCATGTACGCAAGTACTCGAAGCGGGTTTCCAGCGGATCTTCGCGCTTCGCGCTCCAGTCCGCCGGTACGTTTGCCTTCAGCCAGCCGCGCAATTCGTCGCGGAACTGCTGTTCTTCCGCGGACATATTTAAATCCATCCGTCTCTCCTCATCACCGCCCGCTCAACATTCCGAACGCATCGTTACCGGTCCAGCACGGTACTTCTTGCGCAACTCCTTTTTCAGAACCTTTCCCATCGCGTTCTTGGGCAAGTTCTCGCAAAACTCAATCGATTGCGGACACTTGTAGTGGGCCAGGCGGGCGCGGCAAAACTCGATCAATTCCACTTCGCTGAGCTTGCAACCCGGTTTCGCCACCACCAACGCCTTTGGCACCTCACCCCATTTCTCGTCAGCCACCGGGATCACTGCGGCTTCGTAAACGTCGGGGTGGGCCAACAGCACTTTTTCAACGTCGAGCGACGAAATGTTTTCTCCGCCGCTCACGATAATGTCTTTCCGGCGATCCACGATCAGGATGTACCCGTTCTCCGCGATCACGGCCATGTCGCCCGTGTGAAACCATCCGCCCCGCATAGCTTCGGCCGTGGCATCCGGTTGTTGCCAGTAGCCCGCCATCACTCCATCACTGCGGGCAATGATTTCTCCCATCGTCACCCCGTCGTACGCCACATCCTTGTCTTCCGCGTCGACCACCCGCAGCTCACACCCCGGAAAAGCATAGCCGGTCATGGACTGCAGCACGTACCGTTCCTCGGCCGTGCACCGCACGTCCGGTTTCAGTTCGGCGGTGGCCAGCGAGGGCGCGCACTCCGTCAGTCCGTATCCCGAAAAGCATTTGAACCCCAGCTTCTGCTCCACATCACGGATTAGGGTCGGAGAAGATGCCGCGCCGCCGATCGCGGCCCACTCCACGCTGCTCAGGTCGTACTTGGAACGCGCCGGCGAGTTCACCAGCGCGGTGGCCATAATCGGCACCAGGGTCAGCGCATGCACCCGCTCCCGCTCCACCAGCCGGAATATTTCCTCCGGCACGAAGCGGGGAAGCATGACATGCGTTCCGCCCATGAGCGTGATCGTATGCGCCGCTCCCCAGCCGTTGGCGTGAAACAGAGGGATCGTGTGCAGCAGCACGTGCTCAAACCGGGTGTGATGGTTCAAAGCGACGCTCATCGCATGCAGGTACACGTTTCGATGCGTGAGCATCACGCCCTTCGGGCTGGCGCTGGTTCCGCTGGTGTAAAAAAGTTCTGCCACGGAGTTCTCGTCAAACGCCATCAGTTCTCCGCGGTAGGGCGTGGCCGAGACCAGCATCTGCTCGTAGGTTTGATGGGAGAGCCACCCCGCTTGCGGCGTCCCCTCGATTTGATGGGACTCGAGCTGATGGAACGAACGCACCGTGCGCAGTTCCCGCCGGAACGAATCTACGACACCAACAAACTCTTGTGCCAGGAACAGCACCGCCGCTCCGGCGTCATTCAGAATGTAGGCAAGCTCCGGTGCTGCCAGGCGATAATTGAGCGGAAGCAAAACGCAGCCCGCTTCCAGAACTCCGTAGTAGGCTTCCAGCAGCCGATGGCAGTTCAGGCTGAGAAACGCCACGCGATCGCCCGCCTTCAGTCCGGCGGCGCGCAACGCTCCCGCCATGCGCCCCACGCGATCGCCAAACTCGGCATAGGTAAACCGCCGGTCCTGGCACACCACCGCCGTCTTGCCAGGAAACTGCTCTTCTGAGTACCGAAGGAATCGCACGGGCGTCAGAGGAACATTCATAAGGAATTGCTACCAGGCCGTTTGGCCTCCATCGACAACCAGCACGTGCCCCGTCACGTACGCCGAAGCGTCCGAGGCCAGAAACACCGCTGCGCCTTTCAGATCGTGATCGCCCCCAAAGCGGCCCAGCGGGATCTTCGCCAGCAGGGAATCTTTACGGTGCTCGATGATCCACTCCGACATATGCGTCGGAAACCATCCCGGGGCGATGGCATTCACCTGGATGTTGTGCGGCGCCCACTTGCACGCCAGATCCTTGGTGAACGCAATCACTCCTCCTTTGCTAGCGTGGTAGCCGATCGCCTGTAGTTCCGCCGACGCTCCACCCAAACCCGCCACCGATGCGATGTTGATGATCTTGCCCGACCCCTGCGCAACCATGGTCTTGCCCACCGCCTGACAAAACAGGAACGTGCCGGTCAAGTTGATGGAAAGAACTTTGTCCCACTGCTCCAGCGTCATTTCTTCCACCGAAGCTCCCCACGACACGCCGGCGTTGTTGATCAGGATGTCGACCCGGCCGAACTTCGCGAGCGTCTCCTCCACGACCTGCCGAATCGCCGCCTTGTCTTTGACATCGCATCCCAAGGCCAGCGTCTGCACGCCCAGGCTGCGCAACGCTTCCGCCGCTTCCTCGCAGCGCTCCTTCTTGCGGGCGCAGAGCACCAGATTCGCCCCCATCTCCGCCAGGCCCTCGGCCATCTGGCGGCCCAGTCCCATCGAGCCACCCGAAACAATGGCCACGCGTCCGGTCATATCGAATAGTTGTTTGACGTTCACTCCGGGAACGGCCTCTCCGCGGGGCAGAGCTCCGCCAAAATGATAGTTAATATCATATTATAGTCGCTAATGTCAACCCACTCTTGCGCGATTTTCAAGCCGCGCGGAGGCCCCTAGCCGTCCGGCGCAATCGCGCCGCAACTACTGCTGGAGGCGGAGCGCCACCCGCCCCGAGATCTCGCCGCGGCGCAGTTGCCCCAGAACCTCCTGGACCGCGGCGAGCGGGCGCGTGGTCACCTGGCAATGGACCTTCCCTGCTGCCCCCAGCGCCAGAACCTCACGCAGATCTTCTCGCGTGCCCACGGCGGAAGCCTTGATCTGAATCTCGCCAGCCGCCATCAGAATCGCCGGAAATGAGATATCCCCTGCGGGCAAGCCCACCGCCAGCAGCGTCCCCGTCGGTCGTACACAAGGGAACGCCATGTCGTATGCGGACTTGGACGCCGAGGTGACCAGGGCAACGTGCACCCCGCCGGAGCTCCGTATTTCCTTAACTACTTTGCTCGTTGCGGCGTTCAATGTTCGGGTGGCCCCAAGCGACTTCGCCAGTGCGAGTTTTTCCTCGGAAATATCGATCGCGGTCACTTCCGCTCCCGCTGCCCGGCCAATCTGGACGGCAATGTGGCCCAGTCCGCCCACCCCGAAAACCGCCAGCCGCTGCCCGGCGCGAATCTTGGACTGCTTCAGGGCGCGATGTACCGTGACTCCCGCACAAAGCAGCGGCGCCGCCTGTTCCGAGGAAAGCGCGTCGGGAATCTTGACCACGTGGCTGGCGGGAGCCTTCGCATATTCCGCATATCCACCATCCACCATGAGACCCGTGATGCGCTGCTTGACGCACACATTCTCGTTGCCTTCGCGGCAAAACTCACATTGCCCGCATGTCCACTGCACCCACGGCACCCCGACACGGTCTCCCACCTGGATGCTTTCCTGGGCACTCTGGACCGCCGCGCCCCGCTCCACCACCCGGCCGACGATCTCGTGTCCCAGGATCAGCGACTTCTTTACGATGCCGGCCAGTTGCGTCCAGTCGCCGTCGGCCACATGCAGATCGGAATGACACACACCACAAACCTCGACCTCGATCAAGACCTCGTCCGCGCCAGCTTCCGGCCGGGGCACATC
>JBEKFN010000206.1:0-15302 GCA_050013295.1 Terriglobales bacterium | reverse complement strand
AACACGGTTTGCTCGTGGACACGGAATTCTTTCCCTGGAAAAAGGCGGGCGAGTGTCCCGAGAAACTCGACTATGAGTTCATTTCCAAGCTGGATGTACAAAGCGGCCCGCTGCACGACACGATCCTGGACCTCGTTCAACACCACGTCGCGGTTACGTCGACGCTGCCGGTCTTCGAGATGGGGGTCCCGGGGCGTCCCACGATCGAGCAACGTATTCTCGATGCCCTATCGCCCGATGCCCGCAGCGCAGTACTCAACAACAAGGTGCATGCTAGCGACGCGAGTCTGATCCGCAAGCGATACCAGTCCGACTCGTCGCCATGGCCCGCCGCCTTCAAAAAGGAGATGGAATTCGAGCATGCTTTCGCGCAAGCCGGAGGGGTGCTGTTAGCTGGATTGGATCCCACCGGCATGGGAGGGGTGATCGCGGGCTTCGGCGATCAGCGCGAAGTTGAGTTGCTGGTTGAAGCGGGATTCACACCGCTGGAGGCCATTCACATTGCGACCGCGAGTGGCGCGCAGTTCCTGGGAGAGCTCGACCGCATCGGTACCATCGCTCCCGGCAAGCAGGCGGATTTGGTCGTGATCAAGGGCGACCCGTCAAAGCAGATCGAAGACATCGAGAACGTTGAGACCGTGTTCAAAGACGGTATCGGCTACGATTCACCCAAGCTGATTGAATCGGTGCGCGGCGTGGTTGGGAGCCGATAAACCGTTCCACTGGAGGACAAGGATAGCGTTGCCCAAGGCAATGACTGGGCTTCCCGCCACAATCATCAACACCCTCGTCACGCTGACCTATGTGCCCGTGCCGCCACAGCCTGCGGGCAAACCGCGGATGTACTTGTTCCATCCGCTCTGGGGCTGATGGTGGCTGATGATGAACTGCAGGGCTTCTTCCTCACTGAGGGAATATTCGATGCAGTTGATTTCGTGCCGATCGTCGAAAACTGCCAACCGCCAGCGCCCAAAGCCAGCGAGAATCGTCCCGTTCGTCGTGATCAGAATCGGCTCTGGGACGGACTGGTCCTTCGATCTGGTGGCCTCGTTGAACTCGTCTATTACACCGGTCCAGCCAATTTCCGCCAGCGCGGGATGCAGCCGCAGTTGATTGCTGGTCCGGACCACGGGACGCCTCTCAGTCCTGCTCATCACTGTCGGGTTGAAAGTTGGGTTCGCCGAGGTCCCTATTGCGTCAGAGTCATCGGAGACACTGTTGTGTGCTGAGCTCAGTGCAAGAGTGCTTCTAGCACTAAACGCTCTAGGGTTACCGAATTGGAAGGTGTTCATCACCCTAAAGGGCGAAAATTCGGCAACGCAGAAGAGTTTTCGGCGAAAACCCCGCTAAGGCCTTGAAGGGTCGGCAAGAATAAAATTTGGGGATTTGCGACTTCGGCTGGAGAAAACTCGCTGGAACAAACTTGCTCCCGAAGAACCTTCCGAATCTCGTGGATTCGCTTTTCGTCCTTAATGCCAGTCTCAGCGCCGTTCCATCTTGAATGACGCCGCATTGTTCGGCCGGCCGCTTGATTCTGGTTTCCAGTCCAATGGGGAGGGCTGGCTTGCCCCTCGACTGTGCGCCGCTGGTGCTGCCCTCTTTACGTCGCCGTGAGAACAAAATCATGGCTGAATCATGGCTGAAGACTGGGGAAGCATGGGGAAAAACGGGCAGCGATTTCCACGCTGAAAGAATCTAAGCTATTGGAAACGCTTTGGAATCAATGGCTAGAGAAGACGGTTCGCAGCACTTAAAATCCCGGGTCCCTAACAGGACGTGACGGTTCGATTCCGTCTCCGGGCACCACTCAACCCTTTCCGGACTTTGTTTAGGCAGACCACTGCCAAGTAGGGGCGCCATCGGCACTCTCCGCCGAAACCAACCGATCTTCCATCTCTTCGCCCGATCGGGAGCTGCACAAAAAAGCCACCACCACCCTTTCGGGAGCGGAAGCCACTTTGATCCTTTGATCCTCTGCTTCGTCTTACTGCTTAGCAGGCGCGAAAAAATCGGCGAACGCCTTAGCGTTCGGCGCGCCCACGCCAGTTACGTTATCCCAGCCCTTGGCCGTCTTCAGGCCGGAATCCGTTCCGAATGAGATGGCAAGCGCAGTGTCTTGAAAATCAGCGTAGTCCCAGATAGCACTGATGAATTCGCCAGATGAAACCCCGGCCACGTCCGCCGCAGTGTACTTATTGGTGCCGGTCGATTCCTGAATCGACGCGGTGACATTATGTTTGAGGGTAAGGGGAACGATATCGTACACAGCCTCCGCCGGCATCGAGTACAGATAGGGAGCGGCTTGGCCGAGAGGCGCGCCCGCTACCTGGTTGGCAATCGCCCACAGCGCGGAGAACATCGGGCAAGAGACGCTCGTGCCCCCCCACACCTGCCATTCCAGGGACGGAACATAATTCGGGACCGTTATCGCGATCACGGCTCCAGTGAAGGGATCCGCCAGCCAGGAAACGTCCGGAAGTTGGCGATATTTGCCCGGCAGCTTCTTCTGGTACGGCGGCTTGGGGAAGCCCGCGAGGCAGGTTTCCACTCCCGTGGTGGGATTGAAGCTCTGGCTGACACAGTTGCTCGGGCCGCCGCCCGAGCCGCCTATGAACCCGAAGTTAAAAGGTGGATCTAAGACGTACCCCTCCTCAGCCAAGTAAGTTTGATTGTTTCCCCACCCCGCCTGCCATGCGATCGAGTTGTCGGGATTCAGCGCCAGAGTGACGCCGCCCACTGCCGTGGCCCAGGGAGAGTCCGCGGGAGTACTGACCGTGGCAGGAATTCCATCGGCCGCGTGGTAGTCGCCCGAGTCTCCCGAGGAAAAGTTGGCCGAGATTCCGGCGACCGCGGCCGCTTCCTGAATGAGGTTTTCGGTGGCCAGGATGTTCGCAGGAACCAAAGACTCCACCGCATTAAAGCTGCCGGAGATGACGTTCGCGAGGCCATAGTTCACCGCCGTGAACTCGGCCTCGTCGACGTCCTGAACCAAAGACGAGGGTGCAATGATGAGGTTGATGTTGGCGCCAGGAGCTATCGCATGCGCCCACTCGACGTCAATGTTGACTTCTGCAAAATCGGCGGTCTCGCACACACTCGCCGTCGGAAGGTAAGTTATCGCGAAGTTCGACGAGGTGAGCGCCGGCAGTCCGAACTGCGCCGAGAACACATTCGCGTCGTTCTGAATCGTCAGCGAACCGCACCAGATGAGGATCCCGATGGTTTGGCCCGTGCCGTCAAATCCTTCCGCGTACAACCCCGTGAGATTGTATGCCGTCTGGATCATGGGCGGCGTGTAGCCGCAACCTGCGCTGGTCAGGCTGAAAAGATTCAGGTGATTGCCTTTGTAAGTTCCGATCGGAAGCGAACCGTTGCCGTTGTTGGAATACGTCTGGGTCACAGTGCCGTCGAAGCAGATATTGGAGTAGCCGAGGTCGTCGGGCGCTGCCCCGGCCGCACTCGCCTGGGCAGCAGCACCCTTGCCCTGGGGGAGACTCGCCGACCGCGACATCAGCGGATGCTCGTACTTGCCATCGTCCAGACCGGAAATGGCCATCACCAGCGGCGCAGCAGCCCCGTCCACGTATGGATCGCGGTCATTGGCGCGGATGGTCTTCCCGAGCACCTGGTAGTTGTTGAGCTGTACGTGAAACGCGTTCTCAACGTCGCCCACCGTCCCTCGCGCCCGCACGAAGAAGTTATCCGGACCAACCTTGACCACTTTCAAGTTATGCGCCTCGAAGAACTGCCCGACAGTTTTTGCCTCCTCCGCCGTCGGTGCAAACCGCGCCGCAAATTGCGCCCGGTTCAAGAAGTGACGATAGCTGGGAGAGGTGCGGTCGTAGAGCTGCTCGGCCAATGCGTCGAGTTCACCGCGATTGTGAGGATTCAGCCAGATACTGACCTCGATGGTCTTCGACGGGTCCTCGGTCCCGAGGTCCTTTTCCGTGAATACATATCTGGGTGTGTTGTGCGCGATCAACCTTCCGCTTGCAGTCGCGGGCAACGCCACGCCTGCGATGAGCGTCGCCACCACAACATACAGCCAAATCGCCGGCCAACGGCGGGAACCCGCCGCTGGGACCACTGCTGCTTTCATGGAATTCATTTCTCCTCCTGGAGCGAACTTTGCGGAAAACTTGAGCGACAAGGACGGGTGTCATCGGCGCGCAGAGAGTCAGGATGTAACTCTCAACAGAGTTGCAACAGGTTACTCCTGCTACAGGAGCGCTGCAATGACTTATTATTTCTGGGCTTATGATCTCTAACAGGCTGCGGAAAAACCTGGGTTTTTGTATCAGGGTATCGCTTTAGCGATACCGTAAGTCCTTCGAAATCAGACGCCCCTTTAGGGGCTGCGCAGCGAGAATCGATTTGTTCCGCAACCTGCTAACCTGCAACTACTCTGCGAAAAACAGTGCAGAAAAGGTGAGGGAGTGTTTCACTTCGCTTCTGAGTATTGCTGGATGATGCAGCCGGAAAAGCGCAGCCCATCCGCATGGGACCTGGGATGTCCACACTTGCTAAGCTTCGGACCTTGCCGCACGCGTCATCAGTTCTTCGATGGCCTCTTGCGGCGGCTTGCCGTTTTCGAGGATGGCAAACATCTGTTCGGTGATCGGCATCTCGACCTTCTTCTTGTGGGCTAAACCAACCGCCGCTTTGGTGGTGAAAACCCCTTCCGCGACTGCTCCGCGCATGCCGGCAATGATGTCGGGCAGTTTGCGGCCCTTGCCCAGTTCAACGCCGACGCTGCGGTTGCGCGAGAGATCTCCTGTGCAGGTCAAAACCAGATCGCCCAGTCCGGCGAGTCCAGACATAGTGTCGAGCCGCCCACCGCAGGCCACCACCAGGCGCGCCACTTCGGCGAGACCGCGCGTGATCAGCGCCGCTACCGAGTTGTGGCCGAGGCCGAGGCCATCGCAGACGCCGGCGGCGATGGCGATGATGTTCTTCAGCGCGCCGCCTAACTCCACCCCGATCACGTCGTCGTTGGTATAGACGCGAAAGCGGGAATCGTTGAACGCCAACTGCACTGCGCGTGTCACTTCGCCATCGACGGATGCCACGGTCACAGCCGTCGGATCGCCGCGTGCCACCTCTTTGGCAAATGATGGGCCGCTGAGCGCCGCCAAGCGAGGAGTGAACTGGCGGCTGCGCAAGACATCGCCAATCACTTCCGTCATACGCAGTAGAGTTCCGTCTTCCAGTCCTTTAGTGCAACTGACAAAAAGTATTTCCGGGCGGAGCGTCGGCGCCATGCGTTCGAAGAGCGCGCGACAATGCTGCGAAGGCATGACACTGACGACGATCTCCGCGGCATCAAGCGCAGTGTTGAGATCGCTGGTCGCCTTAATCGATTCTGGCAGGATGAAGCCCGGCAGGAAATGTTCGTTGATTCGTTTTCTCGCAATGATATCCGAAACGTCCAGTTCATTAGCCCAGAGCCGGACATTATGCGGAACATGATAAGTCCCATTACGTCCCAGGACGATTGCCAGTGCGGTGCCCCAGGCGCCTGCGCCGATGATAGCAATACGGCTCATCTGCGGGTTGCTCCTAACGTCTCTGACTTCGTTCCTGACTCTGTTCCTAACTTTGTCCCTGACTCAGTTCCCGACTTTCTTCCTAACTTAGTTTCCGTTCCCGCGGCGAGACGCCCGATGTTGTGGCGATGCCTCCAGATGACGAGCGCCGAAACCAGCGCAATAAAAATCAGTTGTCGCGGATCCGTGTATTCGCGGAGGGCCCAAGCCAGCAGCGGAAAAGCCGCCGCCACCGCGACCGACCCGAGCGAGATGTAGCGGAAGGCGACGGCAACGAGCAAGAACAGGCCTACCATGCACAAAATGGATATCGGGGTGAGTAAGATAAAGGATCCAAAGCTCGTGGCGACGCCCTTGCCGCCGCGGAACTTGAGCCAGACCGGGAACAGATGGCCGAGCACGGCGAAGAACGCCGCCGTGGTCATGATGAGCTGCTGCTGCGGTCCGCTGAACAGCATCCGCGCCACCAGAACCGCAGCCAAGCCCTTGGCGGCGTCAAGAAGCAGAGTCGCAACCCCGAGTGCAGGCGACTTGCGGGCTACGTTCGTCGCCCCGATGTTGCCGCTTCCGCTCGAGCGCACATCCTCGCCCTTGAAAATCCGCACCAGCAGGTAGCCAAATGGGATCGACCCCAGCAGATAGCTCACAGCGGCGGTGATGGGGTAGGGATTCATGTTCATCTATCTAATGGCGATTCGACCTTGCCGGTGGAGCGCCGCGCGTCGCCCGGCGGGATGGGCGAGACGCTCGTCGCTCCACTACCCTCGCTGGAGTGGAAAGCGTTGCAGCTTCGTGTACTTCGATCCTCCCGGGGAAAGCTGGATCTGATAAAGAATAAACTCGTGGGCTGTCATTGCGCCGAAGTCAAGCTCGCCCATGGCAGCGAGCCGCTTCTCGAGCACCGCAAACGCCGTGTTGGGGCCGTCGCCCTTGCGCCATTTCGGCGAGCCCGATCTTCTCCCGGCGCCGGCGCGCGCAAGAGTTAGATGTGGACTGTAAGGCCGGTCTTCGCGCGGAATGCCGAGTTCGGCGACGGCCATATCGATCTTCTCGGCCAGTTCCGCCAGTTGCGGTCCGGCCTCGATTCCGATCCAGAATACGCGCGGGGCCTTGGCGGTAGGGAAGAACCCGTATCCGCGGGAGCGAATTTCAAACGCGCCGCTTTCGACCCGCCGCAAACGCTCGCTGATGGCATCGACCCGCGCGGGGAGTTGTTCTCCGATGAATTTCAACGTAATGTGCAGCGACTCCTGCCGCACCCAGCGCACCTCGGCCGCGAAGCCCTGCACGCCTTCGAGAAAGCGCGCGATGCGGACGCGAACTTCAGGGTCAAGATCGATGCCAATAAATATTCGCATATTCGCATCTCTCTGGTTGTGTGGGTACGGGCCTCTGGCCCGTCCGGACAGGGCGGAGCCCGGTCTCCACACATTAATATAAGCGTTCTACAACAGCGCCCTGCGGATCATCTCCAGCGCCTGTTGCGTTGCGAACTGGCGGATGCGCTTGCGGTCGCCGGGGAAATTACGCTCGACCACCTGCGTGCCTTCTTCTCCCGCGAGTGCGATGTAGACCAGGCCCACGGGCTTCTGCTCGGTTCCGCCCGTCGGGCCGGCGACGCCGGTGATTCCGACTCCGTAGCTCGCGAGGCAGCGCTTGCGGATGCCTTCAGCCATAGACGCCGCCACTTCGCGGCTCACTGCCCCGTGCTGATCGATCAGGGCTTTAGGAACATTTGAGAATTGCGTTTTCAATTCGTTCGAGTAGACGACGGCGCCGCCCAGAAAATAGCGTGAGCTGCCACCGAGCGAAGTGATGCGCTCGGCCAGCAGGCCGCCGGTACAAGATTCGGCCACGGCCAAAGTCATGCTGCGCATCTGCAGCAGATAACTGACGATCTGCTCGATGGTTTTGGTCTCGACGTCGGCATAAGTCTTGTAGATGGGCGCAACCCGCGCATCCACTTGCGATTCCGGTATCATTGCCATCTTGAGCGTGCGCGTGGCAATGTGCCGGAGCGGGATCCGGGCGCGCATGCGCGGGATGCATTCGGTCTCGAACATCGCCTTGAGTTCGTAGGGAGGGCCGGGGAGCAGCATCAGAAGTCGCTCCTGGCCGTCATACTTACCGCCGATCCACTGGCCGGGCGCGCTGCCCAGCGAATTCGGCAACGCCGTGGCGCTGGACAGGAGGTCGGCCTGCTTGGCATTGTTTGGAGACATCTTGTATCCGCGTTTGGCAAAGCGCTCTTCGAGCTTGGCCATGATCTCGGGATCGCGTTGCAGTTTCAAGCCGAGCGCGTCGGCCACCGCTTCGCGCGTCAAATCATCTTCAGTGGGGCCGAGGCCGCCCGTGAAAATGATGATGTCCGAACGCCGCATGGCAAGTGTGGCGGCTGCGGTCAGCCCCTCGGCGTCGTCGCCCACTATGCACTTGAAGCGCACTTCCACGCCCAGTTCATTCAGTTTTTCGGTAAGGTAAAGCGAGTTGCTGTCCTGGCGATGTGGAGTAAGCAACTCAGACCCAACGGCAATGATCTCGGCGTTCACCGGTAAAAGTGTAAATGATGAAGATGGTTTTCCCCTGTGTTCCTCTGTGCCCCCTGTGGTTAAGAATTTCCGACGGTCTGCGAGCTTCGAACTGCGAGCCTCATCTTGCCGGCTGTTGCTGCGTCATGCAGTGCAGCGCGCCGAATCCCCAGATCAGATCGCCGGAATAGATCGGCACGATCTCGCGTGTCGGGAACAGTTCGGCGAGAGTGTTGAGCGCGATGCGATCGTTCGGATCGTCGAATACCGGCACCAGCACCGCGCCATTCGCGATATAAAAATTGGCGTAGCTGGCGGGCAACTGCCGGCCCTCAAATACGACCGGACGCGGCAGAGGAATTTCGACGATGTCAAGCTTCTGCCCATCGGAAGTGCGCGCATTTTTCAGACGCCCCAGGTTGGCATGCAGGGCGGCATAATTGTCACTCTGCTCATTCTGCTCGATCATCGTGACCACGGTATTCGGAGCGACGAAGCGGGTGATGTCATCGACGTGGCCGTGAGTGTCGTCTCCGGCGATGCCGCTATCCAGCCAGATGACGGATTGCACGCCAAAATAGTCGGCGAACAGATGTTCATAAGCGGCGCGATCCATGGGCGGGTTACGTTGTTGAGTCGTCGACAGCAAACACTCCTCAGTGGTGATGAGAGCGCCACATCCGTTGACGTCGATCGATCCGCCCTCGAGCACAACGCGGTGTTTTTCGCTGAACGGGAGTACAGCGCGAGCGCCAGCGGCCTTCGCCATGCGCGCGCCAACTTTTTCGTCGAGTTTGTAATTCGGATATTTCGCCCATGCGTTGAACTGAAAGTGCAGAGCGAGCAACCCAGAATCGGCGTCATCGGCGGACGGCGTCAGGAAAATGCAACCCGAGTCGCGCGTCCACACGCGATCGGTGCGCCAGCGGTGAAAGCGAATATTATCGGCGAGTGCGCTAGAGAGCGCGCCCGCTTTTTCGAGCACCGCGCGCGTACGCTTTTCCCAACTCGCGTCATTGACGATCAGGTCCACACGCTCATGCCGCGCCAGGTTGCGGACGATCTCGGCATAGACCCACGGGATCGTTTCAAACTTGCCCGGCCAGTCGCGCCGCAAATGCGGCCAAGCGAGCCAGGTAGACTCGTGCGGTTCCCATTCCGCGGGCATGCGATATCCCCGTGCGGCGGGCGGGAGTTTGGCGCGCGCAGCGGATGATCTAGCCATTTTGTCGTCCGGTCATTTCAGGTCCAGTCATCTTAGGTCAGTTACTTTCCATCTTAGCTGCGGTCACTTGTCGTCAATCATGCGGCTGGTGATGGGAGCGTAACTGTCGATGCGGCGGTCGCGCAGGAAGGGCCAGTTGCGGCGAATTTCCTCCAGTTGATGCAGGTCCACTTCGCCGAGCAGAATTTCTTCCTTATCGTGCGAAGCTTCGGCGAGCACGCGGCCGAAGGGATCGCAAAAGAACGACCCTCCCCAGAATTCGAGGCCTTTGCCAGGGACGGAATTACCGCGAATGTTGCCAGTCTCCAAGCCGACGCGATTCACCACACCAACATAAACGCCATTGGCGATCGCGTGCGCCCGCTGGATGGTGCGCCAGGCGTCATTTTGCGCTTCGCCGAACTCGGCCTTCTCCGCGGGATGCCATCCAATAGCGGTCGGGTAAAAAAGAATGCTGGCTCCCTGCAATGCCGTAAGCCGCGCGCCTTCGGGATACCACTGATCCCAGCAGACCAGCGTGCCGATTTTCCCGGCGGAGGTGTCGAAGGCTTTGAAGCCCAGATCGCCGGGAGTGAAATAATATTTTTCGTAGTAGAGCGGATCGTCGGGAATGTGCATCTTGCGGTAGATGCCGACGAGTGCACCGTCGGAATCGCAGCCGGAATCAAAGACCGCGACCGTGTTGTGATAGAGCCCCGGCGCGCGCTTCTCGAAGAGCGACGCGATCAGCACAACTTTATTCTGCCGGGCAGCGGCGGCCAGCTTCTCCGTCCCCGTGCCCGGGATCGGCTCCGCGAGATCGAACAAAGCGGCGTCTTCGCGTTGGCAGAAATACTGCGTCTGGAAGAGCTCCGGCAGGCAGACGACGTCGGCCCCTTTTCGTGCCGCCTCCGCAACACGATCGAGCGCCTTGGCCAGATTATCGGCAGGTTCTGGGCCGCACGACATCTGGATTAAGCCGACGGTGAACTTGTCTCGCACTTTTTCTCCAACTGGAGCCAGGCTGAGACTCGGCAAGCCGCCTCTCTACTAATGTTCCAGTTGCGCTCTAGGATATCAAAGTGCTTGACGCGGACGGCTTTGGTGATGCAATAAGTCAAAGTCCTCACCACAGAGGAACACAGGGAAGAGCCTTGATTTCACCTGCGTTCCTCTGTGTCCCTGGAGGTAAAGAATTTTATCGGCGGGCGGTAAGCAAGTCTCCGCCTTCTTCTAGTAAATTGTTTCTTCGGTCACAATCAGTCTTCATTCTGGAGGTTGTCCTTGAAGCACAAAAGTGTCGCGAAGCACAGCCGTCATCCTGAAGGCGCGGGAGTCGACCGCAAGCTGCACGATCCGGTGGCCGACCGGCTGATTCCGCTGGAGCCTCTGGATCTCGCCAAGATTCGATCCATTGACGACCTGGTGCGTGCGATGTCGAGGACTGCATTCACCGGCCGCCAGCTCGGTGAAGCCGCCGACGTGCTGGAGGCGATGGCGCGCGACAAGGAATGCTTCGTCGTCATGACGCTTGCGGGCGCGATGACCGTGGCCAAGCAGGGCCTGGTGATCGCCGAGTTGATCGATCGCGGCATCGTGAATGCCGTTGTTTCGACCGGCGCGCTGATGGCGCATGGGCTGGTCGAAGCGACCGGGCGCGCGCATTTCCGGCATAATACCGAGCTCACCGACGAGGAACTCTACGAGGCCGGATATAACCGCGTCTATGACACGCTCGAGCCCGAGCAGAACCTCGACGACGTGGAGCGCGTGATGGCTGCGGTGTTCGGCCGCTGGGATTCAGACGAGGTGATGTGCTCGTATAAGTTGAACCGCGCGATCGGGGCGCATCTGGCGAAGCACGCCAAAGGACAACGCGGCATTCTGAAGTCGGCCTACGAAAAAAACATTCCTGTATTTGTGCCCGCGTTCTCCGATTCCGAGTTAGGCCTGGATTACGCGTTGACCAACCGTGAACGCGACAAGAAAGGGAAGCCGCGATTCCGCTTCGATCCCTTCGAAGACCTGGAGCACTTCGCCGCAACCCTGCTGAGTCAGAAGCGGCTGGGAATCTTCACCATCGGCGGAGGCGTCCCCCGTAACTGGTCGCAGCAATTCGGGCCGTTCATCGAATTGCGCCACCGCCGGGGCGGGGAAGACCTGCCGCTGAAACGCTATCACTACGGACTGCGCATCTGCCCGGAGCCAGTGTTCTGGGGCGGACTTTCGGGCAGTCCCTACAGCGAGGCGGTTTCCTGGGGCAAATTTGTGCCTCCGGCCGAAGGCGGAAAGTTCGGAGAAGTTTTTGTGGATGCGACGGTAGGATTGCCGCTGATCGTAGCCGCAGTGCTGGAGCGGCTAAAGAAGAAACCGGCGGCGAAAAAGACGGTGGCGCAAATTTCAAAGTAGAGGCACGGCTTGCCGCGTCTTAGGTTGGCTGAAAGGAATTGCCCAGCTTCAGCGAATCTCCGCCTGGAGCGTTAAACGGTTGTTTCGGATTCGAGAATCCGTTTCAGATCACGCTTTCCGTGCAGAACGCGAATAACGTGGATTGCACCACTATCCAGAAGATAGTAAATCCGAATGGCCTCATACCCGGCAACCGGCCATGAGCGTAGATTCTGAAGGTGCGCGGTGCTCAAATGATAACGCGCTCCGACCAAAGGATGTTGGCGCAATGACTCAATGGTGTGCCGGATGGCATCCCTGAAACGAACCGCGACCTCTGGAAGATTCTGGTCAATGAGGTAATACCGAAACTGGCGAACAACATCGTCGCTGGCGGCTTGCCGATAAACAACCTTCACGAACGCAAGCCGGTTTTATGCTTGGCAAGCAAGGCGTCCGTCTCTTGGTTTACCGAACTCCAAAATTCACTTTCGCTAAGTTCCTGGGATGCCAGTCCTTCCGCAAGCAGGGCGTCAAGTTCGTCCGGCGTGCCCGCAAAACCCGGTAGGGTGCGCTGTTCGACGGCAGCCAAGGCAGCCTCAACCACCTCCTCAACGGACCCATAAGCGCCGCGACTCATGACCGCCTGAACCCGCCGCTCTTGTTCTGGCGTGAGACTAATTTTCATGGTGGTCCCGCTCCCGTTCCCCTCCTCTTCCCCTATAGGGTAAGAGAGAACCCGCCCCGAGGCAACTGCTCAGTGCCAGCTTAATTCAGTCGAAGATCAGCACGGCCGAAGCGATCACCGTCGTCCACAGCCCGCGCTTGTCGCCAACGGCCGATTGCGTTACGTTGGCCGTGCGGACGATTTTGTTCGAGATGCGATAAATCTCCTTCTTCTCGTCCCACGAGCGGTCGGAATCAAACTCGACGTTCAAAGTGGTGGCCAGCATTTCGGCGGCGAGTTCTTCCGCGTAATCTCCGGCCGCGTCTTCGGTCTCACCGAACGAGTGGTGCTCGCTCAGATATCCGTAGGTATTGCGATCGGCCGGGATGGCAACGCCGATCGAAGAGGCGAGCAGGCGGTGCGGCTCGTGAGTGGAATTTTCGGCAACCACCGCGAATACTACTTCTCCGGGGTGCAGATACGTGAGCCCCTGCGAGCGTGGGACCAGCTTGCAGTTGGGCGGAAAGATGGAAGAGACACGCACCAGGTTTTGCGCCGCGATGCCGGCGTCGCGCAAAGCGAGTTCGAAAGAGGTGAGGCGCTCCCGATGTTTCCCCACCCCTTTGGTGAAAAAGATCTTCTTGGGGACCATGTCCTTGCCCAATTCAGTTGCCTCCAGAAAATTTTGAGTTGAGCGGCAAATCTAACACAGGGATTTGTGAAGATTGTATGAAAAAAACAGGAATGTCCCACTTTGTCCAACGTCCGCCGACTTGGCGGCTTCAGCAACAGTCGTTGGTCGATGGTCGTTGGTCGTTCGCGAACAACCGCTTTGGCGACAAAGCCAAACGACTAGCGACCAACGACTGTTCCGCAGCTCTCACGCCGCGTGAGCACCGGCTTTGCCCGCCGCCAAAGCGATGATTGCCGGTTTCACCAAATCGCGGAAATCGGCAAATCTCATGCGCACCAGTTCACGGTGCGAACCCGCGTTGAAGGCGATTTCCTTGTCCTCAGCCAGCGCCTGGTCCGCGAAAACATCCATACCGTAGAGATTGCCGAAGGGTGGCATGGACCCGGTTTCGCAGTCGGCAAAACGACCGCGAAATTCGAGCTCGCTGGCCAGAGCTCGCTGGCCAGTTCTACCGAGTCTGCGCCCAAATATTTCTTGAGCCGGTACAAATCCACCCGGAACGAAGCCGGCACCACCGCCATGGCGAGACGACCATCCACCATAACCATGACGGTTTTGGCCAGTTCCTTTCCCGGCGTGTGAGTGAGGGCAGCAATCCCCTGGGCCGTATAGGCCACTGAGTGCGAGATCACCATGTATTGAATGCGATTACGATCCAAGAACTCCCGAAGCATGGAAAGAGGCACAGACACCTCCCGTCCGACCGCAAGCGGGAACGCTTCTCATGAACCGAAGCATGGCTCCGCAAGGTCGGCGCCAATTCAATTATGCGCCTGTCGAAGGGCAAGGAGTTAGTAAAATTTTAGAGGTCGGAACTGGTCCAAAACGGGAAAACGCAGAGCAAGAATTAGCAGGGGTGAGCGAGGAATGTTCACTTTTGGCCGCGAAACGCCTCGAAGAACGGGCTGTAAGAGACCAGCGGGTCCTTACGCGGCTTCTTTCGTAACCAAGGAATGCGCGGCTTGTCTGGGCTGCGATCCCATGATCTTCATTTCTTGCCAGTCGTAGCCGAATTCTCTGCCACAATCCAGGCACACGACGTAGGTCCCCGTCCGCGCAGCTGGGCTACGACGCGAACCGGCGCGCACCGTGATCGGAAAACTGTAGCGAGCGTGCCGGCAGCCAAACATGGCGTCCATCAGCTTTGAAAACATCGGTTTGACCTCCACAGAATAAACGCGACAAAACTAGCTCATCCCCTTAGCCCAAATACTAAGACGAACTCTAACCACTTAGATTCGAGGAGCGCGGAAAAGGTTCGCGCCGCTGGTAACACAGCAGGTACATCCCGCAGGCGGACCGGAATCAAGCACTTGCGGGCGCTCAAATCAAGGGACCGACTTTCAGGGGAACGACTTTCAGAAGAACGACAACGGCGAACGACTGAAAGAGGAGCAAGACTGGGCGCTCAGCTCGGCGCGCCGGACTTCTTGTGCCCCGAACACTTGGTCATGATGGCCGATCGGAGCCGCACCCGCAAATCGTCGGGCAGTTCGTAGAGTTCCGAGTTGCGGTAGATTTCGATGGTTTTGCGAGTGGTATCGCAGACGACGTAGCAGTTGTGGCACCACGCCAGATGATCGTCGAGTTCGGACTTGGTCCGTGCGTCCAGCGCGCCATCGAGGTAGTTGGTCAGCTCGTTTAGAAACTCAGAACACTTCACTGGTCGCCATCTCCACTGTCACCGTCTCCACTCGCCCGCTTCTGAAAGAATCGGTTCAGCCGCTCGCGCAATTGCAGGCGCGCGCGCAGCAACCGCGACTTCACCGCCGGAACGCTCAGCTCCAGCGCTTGGGCCGTCTCTTCCGTCGACAGGCCTTCCACGTCACGGAGTACGAACACCGTTCGAAACCCCGCCGGCAATCCCTGAATAGTGCGCGTCAGTATGTCCCGCAACTCCGCCTGGTTGTACATCTGCTCCGGATTGGGGCTCCAATCCGCAACCTCGCGGGGCAGCGAGTCATCCTCGGTTTTTACGTCTTCGTCCAGAGAAACCGTGCGTTCCGGCTTCCTCCGGCGCAACTTCATCAGGGCTTCGTTAACCGCGATCCGCACCAGCCAGGTATAAAACTTCGACTGTTCCTGGAACTTTGCCAGGTTCCCATACGCCTTGAGGAACGCTTCCTGGACCACATCTTCAGCGTCCTCGCGATTCTGCGTAATGTGCTGTGCGATGCGGAAAACGTTGCGATCATAGCGCCGTACTAATTCTTCAAACGCTTGATCGTCGCCGCGCTTGGCCCGCCGGACCAGCGCCATTTCGTCGCTGACCGGT
>JBEKFN010000205.1:0-7685 GCA_050013295.1 Terriglobales bacterium | reverse complement strand
GTTTGCAGTGTGCAACACAAGGCAGTTCGTGAACTCGATGGTGGTGTGCTTTCTCGGTCTGGCGCTCCTCGGCGGATCCGCCTGGGGCCAGGGCATGGGCAACGGCATTATGTCGCCTCCACCCAACGTGCGTCCGCCGGGATTGAAGAACGTGGGCATTCAGCAGAACCTGAACCAGCAGATTCCGCCCGACCTCGTGTTTACCGACGACCTGGGCCGCAACGTGCGGTTGGGCGATTATTTCGGCAAGAAGCCACTGATCCTCAACTTCGTCTACTATGGCTGCCCGATGCTGTGCGGCGAAGCACTCAGCGGCCTGGAGAGCACTCTGCGCGTGCTGAAGTTCGATTTAGGCAAGGAATTCGAAGTCATCACCATTAGCTTCGATCCCAAAGACACCCCCGAGATGGCGGCGAAGAAGAAAGACCAGTTTCTCCGACGCTACAACCGCCCCGGCGCCGAGCGGGGATGGCACTTCCTGGTCGGACAGCCGGCCGCGATTGATGCGGTCACGAAGGCGGCCGGATTTCAGTACCAATACGACGAGAAGACCGGACAGTTCGCGCACTCGACCGCAATCCTGGTGCTGACGCCGAAAGGCAAGATCGCCCAGTACTACTACGGCATCGAGTATCCGCCCAAGGATCTGCGGCTCGCCCTGGTGGAGGCATCCGAGAACCGGATCGGCAACGTGATGGACGAGTTGCTGCTCTACTGCTATCACTACGATCCCGAGAAAGGTAAGTACAGCGCCACCGTCATGCGCGTGCTGCGATTGATGGGCGTGGCCACCATGCTGTGCCTCGGGGCGCTTTTATTTGTGTTGATTCGCCGCAGTCCAGACAACTTTCATGGAGCGGCACAGGTCAGATAATCATGTTTGGACACTTGCCACTTTGGCCGGATAGCGCCTCCACGAACGCGGGAAACGTGGACGCCCTCTACATTTTCCTGCTGCTGGTTTCGGGCATCATGATCGCGTTGATCTTCAGCGTACTGACGGTTTTCGCCATTAGGTTCCGGAAACGCAGAGGGCAGCGCGCCGTACAAATCGAAGGTTCCCACCAACTGGAAGTCACCTGGTCCATCATCCCCTTCTGCGTGATGCTGGTGTTTTACATCTGGGGCGCGGTTATCTACTTCCAGGAACGCACGCCTCCACAGGACGCCACCGAGGTCTACACCGTTGCGAAGCAATGGATGTGGAAGTTCGAGCACAAGGGAGGGCAGCGCGAAATCAACGAACTCCATGTGCCGGTGGGCCGCGACGTCAAGATGATCATGACCTCGCAGGACGTGATCCACAGCTTTTTCGTGCCCGCCTTCCGCATCAAGCAGGACGTGCTCCCGGGCCGCTATACGACCCTTTGGTTCCGCGCCACCAAAGCGGGCACCTACCACCTGTTCTGTTCCCAGTACTGTGGAACTCAGCACTCCGGAATGGTCGGCTGGATAAAGGTTATGGAACCGAGCGACTACGAAGCCTGGATGAGCGGCGGCGGCAACCAACCGCTAGCCGTGACCGGCCAGAAACTGTTCTCCGAACTGGGCTGTGTCACCTGCCATCGCTCCGACACGCAGGGCCGGGGTCCGGACTTGGCCGGTGTCTTCGGCAAGCCTGTGCTCCTGCAAGATGGCCGCACCGTGACCGCCGACGAGAATTACATCCGCGAGTCGATCCTGGAACCGGGCGCCAAGATCGTCCAAGGCTTCAAGCCCGTCATGCCGACGTTTCAGGGGCAGGTCAATGATGAGCAACTGAATGCGCTGGTCGATTACGTGAAATCGCTGGCCGGCCCGCAGTCGGGACGGTCCAACAATACGAACCCCGTGGCAGGGGCTAGTCCTCAACTTTAGATGGAAAAGTGCAGGTGATGAGAATGGCGACGGCTGTCGTATCGGATTCTGGAGAACGCGAGACCTACCTGAATGCAGGCTACGGGCTCAAGTCGTGGCTCCTAACGGTGGACCACAAGCGCATCGCGCTGCTCTACTTGATGTCGATTACCTTCTTCTTCTTTATTGGCGGTTTCTTCGCGCTGCTCATCCGCCTGGAGTTGCTGACCCCGGCAGGCGAACTCGTCCAGTCCGACACCTACAACAAACTGTTCACCATGCACGGCCAAGTCATGGTCTTTTTCTTCCTTATTCCTGCCGTGCCCGCCGTGCTCGGCAACTTCCTCATCCCGCTGATGATCGGGGCCAAGGATCTAGCCTTCCCGCGCATCAACCTGCTCAGCTGGTACCTTTACATCATCGGCGGCACTCTGATGATCTACACGATCCTCAATGGCGGCGTCGACACCGGTTGGACTTTCTACACTCCCCTCAGCACTGAGTTCCTCAAGACC
Organism: Terriglobales bacterium; assembly: GCA_050013295.1. Taxonomy (GTDB): domain Bacteria; phylum Acidobacteriota; class Terriglobia; order Terriglobales; family Acidobacteriaceae; genus Acidiflorens. Next base: position 5,334 of record JBEKFN010000205.1, on the reverse strand, counting down.
AACGTTATCTCCGCCATCGTCGGCATCTTCTTCGCGGGCTTCTCCTCGATCCTCACCGGACTGAACTTCATCGTGACCATCCACCGCATGCGCGCTCCCGGAATGACCTGGAACCGCCTGCCCCTGTTTGTCTGGGCCCATTACGCCACCAGCATCATTCAGGTGCTGGGCACGCCCGTCGTCGCCATCACCCTGGTGCTGGTAGCGCTCGAGCGTCTCTTCCACCTCGGCGTTTTCAATCCGATGCTAGGTGGAGACCCACTCCTGTTCCAGCATCTGTTCTGGTTTTACTCCCACCCCGCCGTCTACATCATGATTCTGCCCGGTATGGGTATCGTCAGCGAAATCGTTTGTTGCTTTTCACGCAAGCGCATTTTTGGCTACAAGGCGATGACGCTAGCCGTGGTCGGCATCGCTGTGATCGGCTTCCTGGTCTGGGCGCACCACATGTTCGTGGCCGGCATCTCGCTCTATGCCGCGCTCATCTTCTCGCTGCTGAGTTATTTCGTCGCCGTGCCCTCGGCAATCAAAGTGTTTAACTGGACCGCCACCATGTACAAGGGGTCCATCACCTACCAGACCCCTATGCTCTACGCTTTCGGCTTCATCGGCTTGTTTACCATCGGAGGCTTGACCGGCCTGTTCCTGGCCTGCCTGGGCGTCGACGTGCATGTGCACGACACTTATTTCATCATTGCGCACTTCCACTACATCATGGTCGGAGGCATGGTGATGGCGTACCTCGGCGGGATGCACTTCTGGTGGCCCAAAATTTCGGGCCGCATGTATCCCGAGGGCTGGGGTAAACTCGCCGCGCTCATCGTCTTCATCGGATTCAACCTGACGTTCTTCCCCCAGTTCATCCTGGGCTATATGGGAATGCCGCGGCGCTATCACTCATATCCGCCCGAATTCCAGATCCTGAACGTGCTCTCGACCGCGGGCGCGACTATTCTCGCCGTCGGCTATCTGCTCCCCATGGTCTACTTCGTGTGGTCCATGCGCTACGGCAAGCCAGCCCCGCCGAACCCTTGGAACGCCGCGGGCTTGGAGTGGCAGACTCACTCGCCGCCCCCGACCTTCAACTTCGACGAGCAGCCGGTCGTGACCTGGGAAGCCTATAACTACGACGAGATAGACAAGATTCCGGAGAAGGAGGAGGTCCCCGTTGCACACTAGTCAAGCCGCCGTCGACGAACCCGCACACGAGAACCCGGCGCTCCTGCACCACTTCGCGACCAAGGGACAGCAGAAAAATGCCGCCAGCCTGGGCATGTGGCTGTTCCTCGCCCAGGAAGTTATGTTCTTCGGCGGCCTCTTCTGCGCCTACCTCGTTTACCGCTACAAGTACTTCGGAGACTTTGGCTCTGCCAGTCAGCAGTTAGACATTAGACTCGGCACGACTAACACGGTGGTACTCATCTGCTCCAGCTTGACCGTGGTTCTAGCTATTCGTGCAGTCCAGCTTGGCAAGCGCACGGCGCTCGTGTTCTGGCTGCTCGCTACCATCTTGTTCGGTCTCGCCTTTCTGGGCATCAAGGCCGACGAGTATGCCGAAAAATTCGAGAAGCATCACGTGCCCGGAGCCAGCTTCAGTTATCACGAGTTGCTTCCCGGACAGGAGAAGTTTCCTGCGGCGGAACGCCAGTATGCCAACCCCCATCACGCTGAGATGTTCTTCTCGCTCTACTTTGCGATGACCGGCATGCACGCTCTGCACATGATCATCGGCGTCGGCCTGTTCGGATTCCTTGCCTACAAGGCCTGGCGGGGCAAATACACACCCGATTACTACACGCCCATTGAAAATGCAGGATTGTACTGGCACTTCGTCGATATTGTCTGGATTTACTTATTCGGTTTGCTGTACCTGATCGACCGTCATAGGTGAGATAAGTCATGTCTGATCACAATCCCGCTTCCGAAAATACGTCCGAACACATCTCCGAACACATTTCGTCGCTCGGTTCTTGCCTCGCGATCTGGCTGGCCTTGCTCGCGGGCACCACCCTGACCGTGGCTGCCGCCTTCATCGACCTCGGCCCATTCAACACCATCGTCGCCCTCACCATCGCGACCATCAAAGCTACCCTGGTCGTGCTCTTCTACATGCATGTGAAGTACACGCATGAGAAGCTGACCGGTCTGGTTATTGTGAGCGCGATCTTCTTCCTGTTCATCCTGCTCGCCCTCAGCATGGCGGATTACACCACGCGCCTGTGGCGCTGACGTTTCGCCGGCCACTCGATGGAGGCGCCGGCCAAGGCCCGCAACCGGCCAGAAGGCAGGTTGCAAAAACTCCGGCCCTGGATATAATTCAACTCCATGGCAACCGGGCCGGAAGTCGCAAAAGCGCCGGGGTTGGTGCCTGACGAGCTGAAACAAGAGCCGCGCTCGAAGGGCCTGACTACCCCGCGCAAGAAAAAGCCGAAAGAACTTGCCGTCATCACCGAGTGCTGTACGGGCTGCGCCGGATCACCGGCCTGCGTAGAGTATTGCCCGGTGGAAGACTGCATGTTTTGGATTCCCGATGACGATCATCCACCGTATGGCCGCATCGAGGTAGACCCGCTGCTCTGCATCGGATGTAAGAAGTGCCTCAGTAAGGGACCAGAGGGGGCTTTCCTCGACGGATGCCCGTGGGACGCGATCGTTATGATAGACATTGCAGAAGTGGAAAAAGAAGTCGGGCCGATGACCTACTAGCGGTAGGGTTTGTGTGGGGACGGGGCTTCGCCCCGTCCAGGCGGGGCAGAGCCCCGCCTCCACAAAGGCCCCCTCAACACCTACTTGCTGGCTCTCTCCTGTATCGCCCGTTCGGTCTCAACCGCTTGCCGACGCAGCCGCTCCGGAACTTCGGGCAACTCTCTCTCGTAAGGACGGATCGAGGGCAGATCATCAAGTTGGCCAATCAGATATAAGGCGCGAAGGGCCTCCCAGACTTGTTCTTCCCCGGGTTCAACAATCGCAAGCGCAGTTCCTGGAACTACACTGGCGCCTGTCGCCGTCGAGAGTGTGCGCACGCGGCCAGTGATCGGCGAACGCAACTCGCGAGTCTCCTGACCATCCTGCAGTTTCGCGATGAGTCCACCCGCGTGGATGGCCGTACCCACCCCCGCAGTATCCATGACACGGCCGGCGGTGGGTGTGGTAATCGCAACCGGCTGCAATAAAGAAACAATCTGCGGTCTCCCCGAGCTGTCGCCAAAGCTGACCAAGGATAGGGCAGCATTGCCGCGTACCATCAGGGAGGGGTCTTCCAACATCTTCAAGAGCGCCTCGTGGAAACCGGGCCCAGTCGTGTCCTGTCCCATCACCCAGGCATCGGTGCTGCGCACCTCCTCGCGCGGATTTGAGGCCAGCCGCACCAGATCGGCATACCAGCGTGCCGCGCTCGGGTCGTGCCTCATGCGCTGGCCGAGTTGCACAATGGCGTGCTGGATGTGCCGCGGATGACTGTTGTCATTGAGGTACTCGTTCATCTCTTTGTTGGTGAGCGCGCGGCCAAACCATGTGCTCCACCAGAACAGGAACGGCATGAGCACAACCAGCCACGCCGTGAGGAAGAAAATAAGCCGGTTGCGCGTGGACATGCGGGGCCGTGACGGCTGTGGCGCAGGCTTCTCCCCGGCATCTGCGGGCTTGTCCTCAGGCACGAGCGGGATGGGTTGCACAGCCATGCTTGGTTTTCCCGCCCCTAACTCTCACTCTCTTTGGGCGCAGCGTCTTTGCTAACAGGAGTTAAGTTCGCGGTTGCTTTGGGCGCGACGTTAGTCGTTACTTTAGTCGTTACTTTGGGAGTTACTTCGGCGGCCGCTTTCTTCTTGTTGAGAAAAGCGAGAGCTCCACGATCACGCAGTTCCCAGAAAGCATTCAAGAAAAAGACGGCGGAGAGACTCAATAGGATCAAACTCATGAACAAGCCGTCCACCGTTGTGACCGTACCCGTGACGATGGTCCAGGCAATCCCCACGAGAGGGACTATGCCCATGACAATGGAAATCACTAGCATCATCGGAAGCAACAGCCCTCCTTATTCCTGCTCAGATGGCTTCCAGTCCTACGCGCACGGAAGAGTCGAAGTGAATCGGTCGGTCCGATCTCAGCTTATTGCGCCTTGAACGTTACATCCACGGTCTTGCTATCTTTGGCCGCCAGCGTGACCTTCTCCTCCTTAGTGCCCAACTTTTCCTGCACGAAGGCTAACGTGTAGTCGCCTGGGGGCAGACCCTTGATTTCGAACTTACCGTCGGGCCCGGTGACCGCATAGAACGGGGTCTTCACCACGTTGACATACATTTTCATCCAGGGATGCTGGTTGCACTTCACCGGCAGCATGATTTCCTCGCGGGCGAAGCTTTTCTCCAGCGCCGGGGACTGCGGAGGTTGCGACTCATTCCACTCACGGTTGTCGGCCGGAGTGGGATGGATATTGTGAGTGGTGGGGTCGCTGTTGACGATCTTAAGCGTCTGCCCAGCCATCACTCCCAAGACATGGGGATGGTACTTGCAGCCGCTTTGATCAAGGGTCACGGCATCCTTGGGAACGTCAAACGTCCGGCTTCCCAAACCTTCCTTCACGTACACGAAGACGTTGTCTAACTTGCCGCCGTCCGCGACCACTGTCTCGGCCATGTTCATGCCCTTGCATGCCGGATCCTGGCTCATGTCGATTTTCGCCGCCTTTGGGGCGGTACCGTCAAAACTCACCGTGCCACTGACACTGGCAGCAGTCGCCGGATCGATCGGTGTCGCCGCCGGTGCGGGTGTGGCCGCGGTGCTTGGAGCGGCAGACTGTTCCTCCGGCTTCTTGCTGCACCCAGTCAGTAGAACGAGGCCCACGACCGCGCTTAGACAAAGAGTAACTAAGCATTTTTTTCGATTCATGATTTCCCTGCACCTTTCCTGGAATTGGGTTGAGATCCTTGCCCTATTTTACTGCCCGCCGCCCGTTCCCACAGGTCGCTTGTTCACCACGGAGGGCGGAACGCCCCGAGCGTTTCCACTGGCTGGCTTTGTCGGGGGAGAAGTTCTGTTGCTGCTGGTTTGGCTGCGCCCCATGGCTCCGGCCACACGGCGTTGCTCTTCCGGGGTGAGCTGGAAAATATAATCCACGAGCAGCCGCGTGTGATCCTTATCATAGCCCTCGAATGTGGATGGCGTCGGTCCGGCGAACACCCAGTGGTTGTTCAGACGCTTGAACAAACCGGAGGGCATCGCGGTGCCCGGACTGATGGCTTGTGGATCGATGATCCAGCGCTCAACCCAGTCCGGCTTCAGACGGTCGTGCGCAAGAAGAAAATTGGGTGCCGTGGCAGTGCGATCATGCGCCGC
>JBEKFN010000204.1:0-7711 GCA_050013295.1 Terriglobales bacterium | reverse complement strand
GAGTTGCTGGCATGCTTGAAGTTCATCACCGACCTCGAACGCATCGGAGACCTCGCCTACAATGCGGTCATGCAGCTGCAATCGCGCCGCGAAAAATTACCGGCGGCGGATTCCCGTCAGCTGATAGAGATGGCTTCTCTGCTGTGCGCCATGCTGGAGCAGGTTCATCAGGGCTTCATTAAACGAGACGTGTCGTACGCGCAAACCGTCCTGCAATCCGACCCGGAAGTGGACCGCCTGTGCCATTCCTTGTTTCACCGGCATCTGGCCGAGCCCAACAGTCCGAGCGGTCAGAAGAATTTTGACATCCTGCTCGCCGCCCAGGCGCTGGAGCGCGTCGGCGATCACGCCAAGAATCTCGCGGAAGAGCTTTATAGTTTAGCCGAGGGCCGCTCGCTGCGGCACAATGCCAGAAAGCTCTCCACCGCCTAGGCTTAGTTGGTGTGGGGACGGTCGCCCTCGCCCGTCCAAGCCGAGCGCAGCTCGGCCTCGCCTCTAGCGCCAGCAGCGGCCACGAATTGAAGCCGCGCCGCAAGCTTCGTATCAGGGCAGCGCTTTAGCGATGCCGAAAAGTTCCTTGAACTAAGAATGCCCTTTTAGGGGCTGGGCTCCGCCCCCACTTCAATGAAAATCGTGCGATGCCGTCTCTGCCCGCGTAACGCACAGCGGCAAAACTTTTTCGGCACGGATGTGGATCACGTTGTCCTGATTCTGCAAAACTCCCTCGATCATCAGGAAGCGCTCGGAAATCAGCAGCGCTCGATTCTTCTGCAGCAGATCGGGAGCGACAATCGCATTGGCGATCCCCGTTTCATCTTCCAGGCTCATGAACATCATTCCCTTGGCCGTCCCCGGACGTTGACGGGCAATGACGCATCCGCCGATTCGCAATCGGCGTCCATTCGGCAGGTGTGCCAGATCGCAAGCGCGATATATCCCCATCTTTTTCATCTCCGCCCGGCGGTACTGCATGGGATGAGGCCCGACCGTCAGCCCGGTAGCGCGAAAATCCGACACCAATCGCTCTTCGTTCGTCATGGCCGCCAGCGGGGATTCCCCATCCAGTTCCGGAAGCTTATCCAGCAAGGGTCCCGACCAGCGCACCGCCCGCTCCACCTGCCAAAGCGCATCGCGGCGATGAAAGAACCTTTCACCACGGAGACACGGAGGCACGGAGGAATTCTTTTGATTGAGATCACTGATTGATTTTTCTTTATCTGTCTCTGTGTCTCTGTGCCTCTGTGGTGAATTCCCAATCGCATTCAGCGCCCCAATCTCCGCCAGCGTCGTCAACTCATCCTTGCGCAACTCGGGCACGCGACGAGCCAGATCCTGCACCGAAGCAAACGGCGCGAAACTGCGCTCCCGAACCAGCGCCTGCCCCGCCGGCTCACGCAACCCACGCGCGTACTTCAACCCAAGACGTACTGAGAGCTGAGAGCTGACAGCTGATAGCTCCAACGTGCACTTCCAATCCGACCGCGTAACATCCATCGGCAGCACTCTCAATCCGTGGCGCTGCGCATCTTTCACAATTGTCGAGGGATGGTAGAAGCCCATCGGCTGATTGTTCAGCAGCGCCGCCGTGAACGCCGCCAGGTAATGGCATTTCAAATAAGCGCTGGCATAGGCAATCAGGGCAAAACTGGCAGCATGAGATTCCGGAAATCCATAAAGAGCAAATGAAGTAATCGATTGGATGATCTGCTCCTGCGTCTCACCGAGGATTCCGTTGCGCGTCATGCCGGCGCGCAGTTTTTCTTCGATCACTTTCATCCGCGCCTCGGAGCGTTTGAAGCCCATGGCGCGGCGCAACTCCTCCGCTTCGCCGCCGGTAAAGTTGGCGGTGATCATGGCCATGCGCAGCAACTGCTCCTGAAACAGCGGCACGCCCAGCGTGCGGCCCAGCACCGTTTCAAGCGACGGATGCGGATACGTGACCGCCTCTCTGCCCTGCCGCCGCTTGAGAAATGGATTGACCATATTTCCCACGATCGGCCCCGGCCGAATGATCGCCACTTGCACCACGATGTCGTAAAATTTCATCGGCTTCAGGCGCGGCAGGCAAGCCATCTGCGCCCGGCTTTCGATCTGGAACATTCCTACCGTATCGGCTTTTTGCAGCGTGGAATATACGATGGGGTCGTCCGCTGGAAGGTGCGCCAGATCCACTTCTTCGTGGTAATGATCGCGAATCAGTTCGAGGGAATCTTTCAGCGCCGCCATCATGCCGAGGCCCAGCAGATCGACTTTGATGAGGCCCATGTCCGCGCAGTCTTCTTTATCCCACTGCACAACCACGCGGCCCGGCATGGAAGCCGGCTCCAGCGGGACGACCGAATCCAGACGGTCCTCGCAAATGACCATGCCGCCCGAATGCTGCCCTAAATGCCGCGGCAGGTCCTGTACGGCTAGGCACAACTCGAAATATTTCCGAATCCGCGGATGCGTAAGATCGAGCCCGGCATCGCGCAGACGGCGGTCGAGCGCATCATTCTCGTCCTTGAATTCCCAGGTAGCGACCGCCGCCGAAATTCGCTTCAGCGTGTCCTCGTCGAATCCCATCACCTTGCCCATTTCTCGCGCGGCCATGCGATTGCGATACGTGATCACGTTGGCGGTCATGGCCGCTCCGCGCTGTCCATAACGTCGATAGACGTACTGGATTACACGCTCGCGCTCATCGCCGCTGGGCAAATCGAGATCGATGTCGGGCCACTCACCGCGTTCCTCGGAAAGAAATCGTTCAAACAACAATTCCATGCCGATCGGATCCACCGCCGTGATGCCGAGCGAGTAGCAAACCGCGCTGTTGGCGGCCGATCCGCGGCCCTGCGCCAGAATGTTTTGTTCGCGACAGAAACGCACCAGGTCCCACACAATCAGGAAGTATCCTGCCAGTTTCAGCTTTTCAATCAAGTCCAACTCGCGTTCGATCTGCCGCCGCGCGCGCTTCTTCAACTCCGCATCCGCCCGCCCATACCGGCTCTGCATTCCTTCCCGCGTGCGCTCCCGCAGGAACGACATCATGGTTTCGCCGTCCGGCACGGGATAACGCGGAAACTCGTATCCCAGATCGTTCAACGTGAACTCAAGCCGCGAGGAAAGTTCAAGCGTGTTTGCGATCGCCTCCGGAACATCCGCAAAGAGCGCTCGCATCGCCGCCGGAGACTTGAGATAGCGTTCCGCATTGCGCGCCAGCAAACGTCCGGCAGTGGCCAGCGTGCGATGATGCTGCAGCGCGGTGAACGCATCCGCCAATTCGCGCTCCCGAGGCGTGGCATAGTTCACGCCATTGGTCGCGAGTAGCGGCAACTGCAAAGACTCCGCGATCTCGATCGCAGCCCGGTTTCTGTACTCTTCTTCGCGATGAAAATGCCGTTGCAATTCGACGTAAATATTGCGCTGGCCAAAAATATCCGTCAGCCTTTTCACTGTTTCGAACGCCGCTTGCGATCCACCTTGCCTGAGCGCCGCAGCCAACGGTCCTTCTTCTCCACCGGTGAGGCAAATCAAACCATCGGCGTGCTCAATAAAATCCGAAGCCGGAGCGGAGGCTCCTTCTTTTCGCCCAACTCGCAATTTCATTTTTGTAATCAGGCGGCAGAGATTTTGATATCCAGCGCGCGAAGCGGCCAGCAGCGGAAGACGAAATTCACCACGGGGCTGCGAGCTACGAGCTGCGAGCTGCGGGCAACCAGTTTGCTCGAAGCTTGCAGCTCGTAGCTCGCAACCTGAAGGGTGTCTCCGTGGTGAAAACGCAGTGCACGTCACTTCCACCCCAATGTGCGCCTTGAGCCCCGCCTTTTTGGCGGCGAGATGGAAGCGCGGCGAGCCATACACTCCGTCTCGATCGAGTAATGCCATCGCCGGCATTGCGAGGCTCGCACACACCGCGATCAGTTCCTCGGGAATAGAAGCTCCTTCGAGGAAGCTGAAAGCAGAGCGGGAATGGAGTTCAATGTACATTAGTTCTCAGTTCCCAGTTCTCAGTTGTCTCTCGTAAGACTGAGAACTACTTTCAGTCATACGTTCCTTCTACAAACCAGTTTCCACTTAGTTTGTCTTGCACTAAGCGATACAACACAAGTCCAGTTTCGGCGGGCACGGCGATGTCCCACTCCTCGCGCGACCAGCCTTCCTGTTCCGACCAGTCGCCGGAAGAGCGCCAGGGGCCGGCGGTCCAGACGATTTCGCCGGCGATGTCCGCGCGCTCGAGGCATCGCATCCGCACCGGCTTTGCTTCGCGCCAAGTGACGCTCGCGCCGAGCGGCGGACGAAACAGGCGCAGAGCGATTACAGCGCTCATTGTTTCTGTTTCGTTTGCGTTTTCCTCAGGCTTTTCCCCGACTTGGCATGCGCTGTCATTTTCTTGCATGGACTTATCCTTCTTTCGATTTCCGGACTGGTTCACTTCATGCTTAACTTTATTTTTAAATTGGGGCTCTGTGGGCGCGGGCTCCATGGGCGCGAAGTGCCGCAGCGCAAACGCGCCTTCACGATATGTATCGAGTAACTCCACTGACCCCACGCTGCCCTCGCCGACTATGCCTGTAATGCGCGCCAGCGTTAGCTCCAGTTTTTCGGGCTCGGGGAAAACCGGCTGAAACAATCCACTCTGCAGGGCCCGCGGGCGCGCCGGATCGGCCGACAAATGAATCTTCACGATGGGCGCTCCCGGCGGATGCGCCTGCAAGTCAAGCTGCAATAATTTAAGAAACACTTTCGCGTCCAGCATGGGCGTCGGCAACCGCAGCGTGCGAGTAAACGTCTTGGGAGAGGATGCGCAAGGGTTCGGCTGTGTCGGCGCGAGTTCCAGATTCAGATGCAACTCCTGCGCCGCCAGCGCGCGCGCGCTCAATCGTGCGCACACTTGCTCCAGCATGCGGTTCAGCAAAAATGCCAGCGGTTCCAGCAGAACGATGGGATATTCCAGCTCTACACTCTCGGCAAAAATCAGCCGGGGTTCCAACACGCGTAAGTTGCGTGACGCAGCGCCCCGCGCCAGTTTTTGCAGATGGAGTCCCGGCTGTCCCAGGCGCTCGCTGACCGGAACTTCGGGAAGAGCCGCCAGCGCACGCAGCTTGCGAATGCCCCAGCGATCAAACGTTTCCATCCAGCGTGCGGACTCCTCCGCATTGGAAGAAAAACTTTCCAGCAACACATCCACCGGCAGATCTCCCAGTCGCTCTGCTTCGCGCCCTCCAGGAATCAAAGTGACGCCGGGAAAACCGCGGGCTGCGAGTAAGGCGGCATCCGGATTCGCGGCCACGGCAAGGTTCGCCTCCAGTCCCATCTGAGAAACCCGCTGCGCCAAATCGCGGGCAATCTTCGGCAGCGGACCTAGCAACGGCTCGAGACCGGCAAGATTTAGAAGCACAATGCCGAGCGAGGTGTCTTCCACTTCCGGAGAAAACGATTGCGCACAATCGAGCAGCGCAGCGTGTGCCGACATCTCCTGCGATTCCGAACGTGTGCGCAGCACCAGGTTTTCCCACGCTTCGAGTTGCGGATTGGTCGCGCCTATCTCCACGCCCGTTTGCCGCGCTCTTTCGTTGAGCGCCACCACCTTCTCCAGCGGAGGCCGTCCGGTGAGCACCGCGACCGAGCTGGCGCGCAACTCTGGCTCAAAGCGAATGATCGCTTGCACAGAAAAATCGGGGATGAAGATGCAGGCAAACATGGTAGTGCAGCTCTCAGCTGTCAGCTCTCAGTAAAGGCTTATGCTTTAAATCATGACGACGAAGATGACGATAAGGGTTTCTTGAGTCTGGTAACTGAGAACTCGTGATTTCGAACTTGCGGCATAAGCTCATCCCGTCCATGCGGCTCGACTTTTGAAACTTGCCGTCGATTGCACCGGCTTGCGTTCTAATTTCTTTTCCAAGCGCGAGCACAACAACTCGGCCGTGATCTCGAATTGATCTAATAATTCCGAATGCGGCAATTCCGAATGCATCGGCGGATTTCCTGAGAGCTGATAGCTGACAGCTGACAGCTTTTTCCCTGAGACCGGAGACCGGACACCAGAGACTCTAAGCAGCATCGACGAGCAGCTCCCTGCAATCGGCTGCTGTTCCAGAACCAGCAGTGCCGTTGGCGTGTGTTCAATCGCGCGGCGGAAGCGGAACCACGATGCTAACGGAATTCGCCGCGCGCTCTGCACCGGAACATCTCCGAGATCGAGAGCGATCATTCCGAAACCGTTGCTCTGCAGCAGCAGGTCGGTGACTTTCAACATTTGTGCCAGTTGCGTTTCCCAGCGCTGGGTTTCCGGATTTAGCCACCGATTTTTGCCTCCCGATAATTCTCCAGCGCGAGAGTTAGCTCTGAGTGCAGCCGAAGGATGTTTACGCGAGGGATATTTTTCACCGCAGCGCACCCACAGCAAACGGCTCATCTCCATGCCCGCGGCCGCCGCCGAGGCCGGATCGAAGGCATCGCTTGCATCCACCAGTGCGCAAACTTCTCCTCGCGCGGTGGCGCGGGCCAGCGCGGAAAGCAACACGCTGGTTCTTCCCGATGAGGGCGTGCCGCAGATTTCCGTGAGACAACCGCGAGCGAGGCCGCCGGTCAGCAAGTCCAGTTGGGGAATGCCGCTCGACACCATTTCCGGCGACGAACGCACCTCGAGGCGCGAAGCGGGAACGACCGCTGCCAGCTTTGGGATGGCGTCAACCCGGGCCAAAATCTCTGCGGTCGAGCGCGGAGAAGACCGCGGAGAAAAAATAAAAGGACGGCTCATGGCCGTCGATGAAAAAACCGGAGAGGCAGACATACTTTCTCACATTGTCAGGGAACACGAGGGCAGAATCAGCTCGGGCGAGGTTAAATATTCGCGTTTTGTTCGCCTATATGAGTATCCCATCTCCGGCCTGCTATTGTCAAGGAAGTTCGTTAAGAATCATGAGCTAGTACTGCAACTTAAAGGCTTAACAATGCTTTGCGGAGAAATTCTCGCGAGCGAAATCGCTCCGCGAAGCGGTGGTTCGCTTCAAACTCACCGGCGCCGTATAAGAACGAGCTTTTGCTATAATCGGACTTCATCGCAATCCACCCGCGTGGCGCTATCGTCTAGGGGTTAGGACGGAAGATTCTCAATCTTCAAACCCGGGTTCGATTCCCGGTAGCGCTACCAACACTTTTGCATCCTGCTGATTCGTAACGCCTTCCTGAAATCTCTCTCGCCCGTTGAACTACATTTGAACTACATTGCGGCGTTTTCGATCCCGCAGAATTTGTGGTTCGCCCGGAAATCCCGTATTGAATATCGAGGTTTCTGTGGGTGAGATCAAGGTAACAATCTATGAGCGAGTAAAGCTCGACAACAAGTGGACGCGGGTAAGGGTAGAAATCCCCGAAGGGCGCAAGCGAGACGCGAGGCTCTTCTTGAAAGACGACCGCCACGGCAAGTTCCAGCTTTCATGGTATGAGAAGCGCAGCAAGAAGTGGCAGGACGTCACCAACCCGAACGACGAACAGCAAATGCCCCAACTTTCCCATGCCATAAAACAGGCGGATGACAAGAGTTGGTTTCTGAACAATCGGCACCGCAACATCGCTGACCCGACCGTCGCGGCGGCTGCTCGCAAGAAGCTGGCTGACGAAATCCCCTCGTACCTCGAAGCCAAGAGTGGCTGCAAGAAGACGGTCTCCGCACATCGCCTAGCGCTGACGGAATTCCAAGGATGGGCGACACAACAGAAGAAAG
>JBEKFN010000203.1:0-7736 GCA_050013295.1 Terriglobales bacterium | reverse complement strand
GCGATGATGTTCTTTTTCGGGCGGCGACTGCAGAAGGCTACGGTTAACGCGGTCTGCGTTGGCGTGGTCGTGCTTGCGTTTCTTTTCGCCTGCTTTACGGTCTTTGAGTACACAAACTTTGCGCATGGCTCGGGGCGTCCCTTCGAGAAGATTGTGTATACGTGGCTGGGCAGTGGCGACGGGCACTTGAATTTCGTTAAGCGCGACGGGACACTCGCTTCCTTCAACGTCGACGCCGGATTCCTGCTTGATCCGCTCTCTTCTATCTGGCTGCTCTTTGTCACCGGCGTGGGTATGCTGATCCACATTTACTCTACCGGATACATGGCGCACGAAGGCGGTTACTACCGCTTCTTTGGGTACATGAACCTGTTCATGTTTACGATGCTTACCCTCATCCTGGCGAATAACTACATGCTTTTGTTTGTAGGATGGGAAGGCGTGGGCTTGTGCTCTTATCTCCTGATCGGTTTTTACTTTCATCGTAACTCCGCTTCGACCGCTGCCAACAAGGCGTTCATCGTGAACCGCATCGGCGATGCCGGATTCATTCTGGGCGCGCTCACGCTGGTCTGGTATCTGGGCTCGTTTCGCTTCACCGACATCAACGCGCTGGCGCGCAGTGGTCAGTTCCCTATCGGCGATCCCATTCTCACGGCCGCCGCGCTGCTGCTATTTGTCGGAGCCTGCGGCAAGTCGGCGCAGATTCCTCTTTATGTGTGGCTGCCCGACGCGATGGAAGGCCCTACTCCAGTTTCCGCGCTGATCCACGCCGCGACCATGGTGACGGCGGGCGTGTACATGGTGGCCCGTTCGAACGCTGTGTTCGTGCTGGCGCCGACGGCGATGAAAACCGTGGCCATCATTGGCGCGCTCACCGCCGTCTTTGCCGCGTCCATTGGACTGGTACAGAATGACATCAAGCGCGTGCTTGCCTACTCCACGGTCTCGCAACTGGGATATATGTTCCTGGCGCTCGGCGTCGGTGCCTTTGCGGCAGGCGTCTTCCATGTGTTCACGCACGCGTTCTTCAAGGCGCTGCTCTTCCTTGGTTCGGGTTCGGTGATTCACGCGTTGAGCGGCGAGCAGGACTTGCGCAACATGGGCGACCTGCGAAGGCGCATCTCGACTACGCATTGGACGATGTTAGTCGCGACGCTGGCCATTGCCGGAGTCTTTCCGTTCGCCGGTTTCTTCTCCAAAGACGAGATATTGTGGCAGACCTATACCAAGGAAAGCGACGCGTATCACATCCTGTGGTTTGTGGGTTATGGCACGGCGTTGATGACGGCGTTCTACATGTTCCGGCTGATGTATCTGACGTTCTACAGTCCATCGCGCATGAGCCACGAGGTCGAGCATCACGTGCACGAGTCGCCTAAGTCGATGACGGTGCCGCTCGTGATCCTCGCGATCTGCTCGATTGGCGCGGGATGGTTGAGCTGGCCGCATAGCCTGGGCGGAGGGGCTCACTTTGAAAAATTCTTGGAGCCGGTGTTCGCGCGCGAAGCAGCCGTCTTCCAGGAAGAAGGAAAGTCGGCGCAGTTAGCGGCGGGCGAGAAAGAAGCCGAGCACACGGATAAGACAGAGTACGCGCTGATGTTCTTATCGCTGGCGGCGGCAGGTGTTGGTTGGGGAATGGCGCGCCGCTCCTATAAGAACGCCGGCAAAAGCTACGTCGAGCCCATTGCCGCGAAGGCCCCGCCGCTCTACACCGTGCTCTATAACAAGTGGTTTGTCGACGAGGGCTACGACTACGCTTTCACCGGACGCCGCAAGATTGGCGACATACGGCTGGGCGCTATGGGCGCGGGCGAAGCGTCGTCGTGGTTCGATGCCAAGATCATCGACGGAGCCGTCAACGATGTTGGCTGGGTGACGCGCGCCGTCGCAACGCTTTCGACCTGGTGGGATAAGTGGATCATCGACGGCGTGGGAGTGAACGGTCCGGCCATTCTTGCGCGAATGATCTCGTATCCGACGCGCCTGTTCGAATGGGGACTGGTGCAGTGGTACGCGCTCGTCATGGTCGCGGGACTGCTTGGATTTGGCGTTTATTACGTGTGGAAGTAAAGCTGCGAGCTACGAGCTTCGGGCAACGAGCCACCGGGGCCAGCGGTAGCGCAGTAAATGGGTTGCTCGAAGCTCGCGGCTCGAAGCTCGTAGCCACTGGCAACTGAGAACTGTTCTTATGCAGAGTCATATACTTTCGATCATCCTCTTCACGCCGCTCGTGGGCGCGTTCGTTCTCCTGTTCCTCCCAAAGGAGAACAAAGACGCGATCCGCTGGACTGCGAACATCTTCGCTCTCGCCGGTTTCCTGATCTCGCTGCCGCTGGTGCCGATGTTCTGGGCGCAGCGTTTCTTGCCCGGCTTCAAGTTCCTCGAGGGCTCGCCGAACAATTGGATCCCCTCGATTGGCGCGGGTTACAACCTCGGCATTGACGGCATCTCCTTTCTGCTGATCATGCTGACCACCCTTCTCGGCTGGATCTCGATTCTCTCTTCGTGGACCGCCATCGAGATCCGGGTGAAGGAATATTACGTTTGGTTCCTGGTGTTGCAGACGGGAATGCTCGGCGTCTTCATGGCGCTCGATTTTTTCCTCTTCTTCGTTTTCTGGGAGGCGATGCTGGTGCCGATGTATCTGCTGATCGGTATCTGGGGCGGGCCGCGCAAGCTTTATGCGGCCATCAAATTCTTCCTCTACACCCTGCTAGGCTCCGTGCTGATGTTGCTGGGCATCCTCTTCCTCTATTTCCATCACCACACAGTTACTGGCGTCTTCACGTTCAGCATTCCAGAGCTTTATAAGACGGCGCCGCTGATTCCGTTCCCTATTGCGATCTGGCTTTTCGTCGCCTTCTTTATTGGATTCGCCATCAAAGTTCCCATGTTTCCGTTCCACACGTGGCTGCCGGATGCGCACGTGGAAGCGCCTACGGCCGGCTCCGTCATTCTGGCGGGCGTTTTGCTGAAGATGGGTACGTACGGATTCGTGCGGTTCTCGCTGCCCTTCTTTCCCGCCGTGGTGTCGCATCCCAAGGTGCAAGGCTGGGTGATCGGACTCTCGCTGGTCGGCATCATCTATGGCGCGCTGGTTTCGCTCATGCAGAAGGACATGAAGAAACTGGTGGCGTACTCGTCTGTGAGCCACCTGGGATTCTGCACCCTGGGAATCTTTGTGCTGAATTCGGCGGGCGTGACCGGTTCGGTGCTGCAGCAGATCAACCACGGCATTTCGACCGGCGCGCTGTTCTTGATCGTCGGCATCTTGTATGAGCGGCGGCACACGCGTGAGATCGTGGAGTATGGCGGCATTTCGAACGTGATGCCCATTTACGCGACCATCACCATGATCATGTTCCTTTCGTCGATGGGATTGCCGCTGTTAAATGGATTTGTCGGCGAGTTCACGATTCTGCAAGGAACATTCACCGCGAACTGGAGGTGGGCAGCGTGGGCGGCGCCGGGCGTGGTTCTGGCGGCGGCTTATTTGCTGTGGCTCTATCAGCGCGTCTTCTTCGGAACGGTGACGAATCCCAAAAACGAGAAGCTGCACGATCTGACGCCGCGCGAAATCCTCACGTTTGCGCCGCTCATCATCATGGCGTTATGGATCGGGCTTTATCCCAAGCCGTTTTTCCAGATCCTCGAACAACCGGTCAACCAGATTGTGCAGACGATCCATAACAACTCCTACACCAATGCCGACGCGCCGGTGAGCGCGCAGGTTCGGCCCGCGCCAGTTCCGCCGGCGCCCGTCGCCGTCGCAGCGAAAGCGAGCAACTAAGTGCGAGGCCTCTCACCAACTGATTACCGGTTGATGTTGCCGATGGTAGAACTTACCATTTTTGCGCTCGGCATTCTGCTGATCGACCTATGGGTTCCGCGGGAATGGAAATGGATCAACGCTCTGGGCGCCTTTGTCGGCGTGCTGTTTGCGGCTTTGTGCACTTGGCAAATTCAGTCGGCGCTGCCACCAAGGGGCTTGCTCGGGTTCTATAACTCGCTGCTGGTCGACCGCTTCGCCATCTATTTCTGGTATCTGTTTCTAGCCGGAGCGGCTATCTCGATCCTGATGTCGGTGCACTATCTCGACGTAGAAGATGAACACCACGGCGAGTATTATGCATTGCTGCTGCTTTCCGTGGTGGGCATGATGTGCATGGCGGCCGGAATCGACATCGTGCTGCTCTTCATCGGGCTCGAACTGATGGCGATTTCCACTTACGTGCTGGTTGGTTTTTTGCGCCGCGACCGGCGCTCCAACGAAGCGGCCTTGAAGTATCTTCTGCTCGGGGCATTTTCGTCGGGCATCTTTGCCTACGGCCTCTCGCTGTGGTACGGACTTTCCGGCAGCACCAACCTGGCGGGCATTGCGCGCGCGGTCTCGGCGCAGAGTCCGCACAATCCGGTGGTGGTGATCGCGTTGCTGACGACCATGGTCGGGCTGCTGTTCAAGATCGCCGCCGTTCCCTTTCATCAGTGGGCGCCGGACGCTTACGAAGGCGCGCCCACCAGCATTACTGGCTTCATGTCGGTGGCGGTGAAAGCGGCGGCGTGGGCGCTGCTGCTGCGCATTCTGGTGTTTGGTTTGTGGCCCCTGCGCTCGGTTTACACGCCGGTGATTGTGATCGTTTCCATCGCCACCATGACCGGCGCCAACTTCGCCGCGCTCACGCAGACGAATACAAAACGGCTGCTCGCTTACTCCTCGATTGCGCACGTCGGCTACATGCTGCTGGCATTTGTGGCCATGGGAACCTCGGCGATCGGCAGTCCGGGCTTTAACGACGGCTTCAAGGGAATCCTGATCTACCTGCTCGTCTATACGTTCATGAATCTGGGTGCGTTCGCGGTGATCACTTCGTTGCGGCAGCGCAACGTAATTGGCGACGAACTCGACGACATGGCCGGGCTCTACCAGCGCGCTCCGGTTGAAGCCGTGCTCATGCTGCTGTTCATGCTGTCACTCGCCGGCATTCCGCCCGCCGCCGGGTTCCTGGGCAAGTACTACATCTTCCTGAGCCTGATCGAAAGCGGACACTACGGACTAGCCTCGCTCGGCGTGCTCTACTCCCTGTTCGGACTTTATTACTATCTGAAGATTGCGAACTCGATGCTGATGCGCGCGCCGATGGAGATCGAACGCCTGCCCGTCAGTATTGGAATGCGTTGTGCCGTGGGCGTGACGGCGCTGGCGACGATCGTGATCGGAGTTTATCCGGAGCCTTTCATTCGCGGCGTGAACTGGTCGCTGGGGATTGCGCAGTCTCCGCATGTGGCGGCGATGTTGAAGTGAGCTACGAGCCGCGAGCTGGAAGCTTCGAGCGAACAAAAGCAGCCGCTGTAGGTAGCCGTCCCGGCTTTGTTCTTTGCTTGCAGTCCGGCCCGGTCTCGGCTCGGTTGCTCCTAGCTCGAAGCCCGTAGCTCGAAGCTGATTTACAATTCCCTGGCATGCCTGAGCCTCCCAATCCCCCGGAGAAGAAAGATCCGCTCGTCTCGCTGGCTCGCTATTCCGAGGTGGGGTTTATTATTCCGGCGGCGGTTCTGCTGGGGTTCTTTCTGGGCAAGCTGGCCGATTACTGGCTGCATACTAAGTGGCTCTATCTGGTCGGGCTGTTGTTTGGCGCAGTGGTGGGATTTTGGCAGATGATCCGCATGGCCTTCGGCGCGTTCAAAAAAGATGAATGATAAGGATAAGGATGAGGAGCATCTCGACCCGCCCGTGGACGCCCCGCCAGCGGAGCGTCTCCATGAAAGCGCAAATCATGAGCGCATCGTTCCCCGCGTGTTGCGCAACATGCTGGCCGTGAGCGTTCTGCTGCTGGGGCCGGCGTTCTGGCTTTACGGTTGGGCCGGATCGATTGGATTTACTTTCGGAGCCGCGGTTTCCTACGTTAATTTCCGCTCGCTGACGCGCGGCGTCGAAGGACTTGCCGATCGCATCGTCAACCGGAACAGCCGGGAGAAAGGCGGCTGGATCACCCTGCGTTTCGTGGTGCGCTACGGGTTGGTGGGAGCCGTTGCCTATGCTATATTCAGAAGTTCTTCCCTGGCGTTTCGCGGCTTTCTGTGGGGCTTGTGCGTGCCGGTGGCAGCCCTGATGGCCGAGGCGGTGTGGGAGGGATACACGGCTTTACGGCGGGCGTCGTAAGGCGAGCGCTTCGAGCTACGGGCTGCGAGCTAGAAGCATGATGTTCGTAGCAGGTTGCTCGCGGCTCGAAGCTCGCAGCTATTCTTAAAATCGCAAAGTTTGAAACCGCATGGAACAACTGGCTTTTACCGCACTTTTGAATCGTCTGTTCGGCGCGCCTGTGCTGGCGTTGCTGCAAGCGCTGCACATTCATCCCAAGCATCCGGCGACTCCGATCACGAACAGCTTCGCCATGGAACTGCTGGTGGTACTGCTGCTGACGATATTTTTTATTGCCGTGCGCATGCGGCTTTCGGTGGAGCGGCCGGGCGCCCTGCAGCACACGATGGAAGGCATCGACGGATTCGTCAATAACCTGGCCAGCGAGACCATCTCGCAGCATCCGGAAAAGTTCGTCCCGTATCTGACCGCGCTCGGGATGTTCATCCTGAGTTGCAATCTGATCGGACTGGTGCCGGGCCTGGAATCGCCCACGGCGGTGCCGATAGTGCCGCTGGGATGCGCGCTGCTCACGTGGTTTTATTATCACTTCCAGGGTCTGCGGGCAAATGGGCCGGTGGGATACCTGAAGCATTTTATCGGGCCGCAAGAGGGCATGCCGTTGGCTGTCCGGTTGTTCTTGCCGATCCTGTTGTTCCCGATTGAGTTGTTCAGTCATGCGGCTCGCGTCCTGTCGCTGACGGTCCGTCTTTTCGCGAACATGTTCGCGGGCGAGATGGTTACGCTCGTATTTTTTTCGCTGGTGCCGCTGGGTATTCCGATTATCTTCGAGGGCCTGCATATCGGCGTGTCGTTTATTCAGACGTACATTTTTGTGCTGCTCGCCTGCGTTTATCTGGGAGAGGCGACGGCGCATGAGCACTAAAAGCAGTACCCAGTAGCCAGTACCCAGTAACCAGTGACCGGTTTTCTGGGGACTGGGTACTGGCTACTGGCAACTGCCTTTCAGCGTGAGGGCGCCGGCTTACTCGCACGGCGTCAACCACCCACTGGGGGTAATTCATAAAGGAGAAGCAAAATGCGGAAAATCGTAATGTTGTTGTTCGTGATGCTGATGTTCTCGGTGCTGGCTGTCCCGGCGTTCGCACAGACGGGCGCAAGCGCGGCTGGTTCAACCAACTGGATAGCAATCACTTCCGGTTTCGCCATCGCCATCGCCGCCGGATTGGCGGCGCAGGGCCAGGGGCGAGCCGCGTCGTCGGCGTGCGAAGCGCTCGGACGCAATCCGGCCGCCCGCGCTGGTATTCAGGTGGCGCTGATTCTCGGCTTGGCCTTCATTGAATCGCTGGTGTTGTTCACGCTGGTAATCATTTTCGTGAAGGTCGCATAGGACGCTCTAAAGTTTACCGGAACCCATTCATCGCAATACGCGCGATGAGTGGGGTACCCGCTTGATTCCAGAAAGGCCTCTGCATGAGCAGGAGCTTTTTCTTCGAAGGTGGAAAAGGGGCGCTCTAGCAGGCTGCGGAAAAAGTCGTCTTGATAGCTCGGCAGCGCGTCGGCGGCTAAAGCCGCCATTGATTTTGCGACACTTACGGCGCGGCTGAAGCCGCGCCCCTTCAAAGCAAAGTCAAAA
>JBEKFN010000202.1:0-7791 GCA_050013295.1 Terriglobales bacterium | reverse complement strand
GACGGCCTGCATCGTCCTGGCCCTGGTCGGCATTCCTCTAGGCCTTTCGTCGAAGAAAGGCGGCAAGTCCAGCGGATTTGTCCTGACCATTCTGCTGGTCTTTGTGTACTATTCGATTTCTGTGATCGGAGTGTCTTTCGCGCGCCAGGGACGCCTCTCTCCCGCCGCCGGGGTTTGGCTGGCGGACTTCGTGTTTCTGGTCGGAGGAGTTTTTCTGCTCTGGCAATCGGAACGCCGCCCGATCGAGCTGGCTGGGTTCCGCTCCTGGTTCAAGAGTTGGAGGCTTAAGGCTTCGGGCCTCCCATCTTCGACGGCCAGCCTGCCGGCGACAGCTCTGCAACTAAACGGCGAGTCGTCCCGCCAGGCCCTTCGCGAAGGCATGGCCTCGCGCCGGCCCAGACGCAGGCGCTTGTTCAATCTTCGTTTCCCAACCATCCTCGACGATTATGTGCTTCGCGGCTTTGTGCTCTACCTTGCCATGATCGTTGCCGCTTTCCTGATGCTGCTATTGGTGTTCACCCTCTTCGAGTTGCTGGGCGACATCATGCGGAATCAGGTGTCTCCGCTCACCGTGGGCGAATACCTGCTCAACGTCACACCCTTCTTTCTTTACACCACCACGCCGCTCAGCATGTTGCTGGCGGTGCTGGTGACGTTCGGCCTGCTGCAGCGGTCGAATGAAATCACGGCGATCAAGGCCACCGGGATCAGCCTTTACCGCATCGTCATCCCGGTGCTGATCTCCTCCATGCTGGTCGCCGGGGTGCTCTTCCTGTCGGACCAGTTCTATCTTCCGTACACCAACAAGCGTCAGGACGCGCTCCGCAACCAAATCAAGGGCAAGCCGGCGCAAACTTATCTTCGTCCCGACCGCAAGTGGATCTTCGGCCAGCACTCCGACATTTATTACTATCAATTTTTCGATCCCGACCGCGATGTTTTCGGCGGCGTCTCGGTGTTTCAATTCGACCCGCACAGCTTCCAGATCACGCACCGCATCGACGCCGACCGCGCGCACTGGTCGGCCCCCATGGGCCGCTGGGTTTACGAGCAGGGATGGGAGCGCAGCCTGAACGGCTCGGCGCACGTGAGCGATCGCAAATTCGATGTAGCCACTTATCCCGAACTGTCGGAAGCGCCCGCCTACTTCAAGAAGGAAATCAAACAGTCGTCGGAAATGAACTACGACGAACTGCGCCGCTACATTCACGACCTGGAGGAGAGCGGCTTCGACGTGGTACGCCTGCGGGTGCAACTGCAAAAGAAAATTGCCTACCCGCTGATCACGCTGGTGATGGCCGTGCTCGCCATTCCCTTCGCGCTTTCCGCCGGTAAGCGCTCCGCGGTGGCAGGGCTGGCGACCGCCATCGGCATCGGCGTTGTCTATTGGACGATCTCTGGCCTTTTTGAGGCAATGGGCAATTTGAGTCAGCTGCCACCCGCGGTCGCGGCCTGGTCTCCAGACCTGGTGTTTGGTTTCATCGGAGGCTATCTCATCCTGCGCATGCCCACGTGATCAACCATTGAGACATTGAATCATTTAGTCATTTAGTCATTGAAGACCAAATGGGAACTTGGGTTTTCAATGATTCAATGACTCAATGACTAAATGGTTCAATGGTTTAGTGCACGGCCATCCCGCTCGGCGCTTCCGGGGCGATCACCGTGATCGGATTGAACATTGCTCCGCTTGTCGTACTCAGCGTGAAGCCGGTAATGTTGGCGGACGCACTGTTCGACGTGTAGAGATACTGGCCGGTGTTGGATACGCTGGGGTGCAACGCCATCGAGACCGGCAAGGTTCCGGTCGGTTGGTTCGGCGTTACTGGTAGCGCAGTCAACTCGCCTGTCGTCGTGCCGATGATAAATGCAAAAACCTGGTTCGAGTTTTCGCTCAATGCGTAGAGAAAATTGTTGGTCGGATCTGCCAGCATTTGAACCGGGTACTCCCCCGCCGCCGAGGGGGGTACTTGGCAAGACAGGGCGGGACACGTGGTCAGCGGAAACAACAGATTATCGGCCACATCCTGCGGCGAGCAGTTAATGTTAGCCACCCAGCACACCTGGAAAGGAAACAGCGCTCCGCCCCCAGCCCCCTGGCCCACATAAACAAACAGTCCGCCGATGGCGCCTACGTTCGCCGGCATGGTATTGACCGCGAGCACCGAGACCGGATCGGCCGCGGCAATGGTATACGGCGAATTTGGTTGCTCAGTCAGCGTACCGTCTGAGTTCACCAAATAAACGCTCACCGTATTGTCATTGGGCACTGACGGAGAACTGCATCCGAGCGTACATAGGTCATAATTGTTGGTTACGAAGAGAAGTTCCTGGGCGGTGGTAGAGCCCGGCGGCGTAAATTTAATGGCCGAGAGCGAGGTGGGAGTTTTGCTTAGGTAGAACGGACTTCCGCCATTAGTTGTTCCACTTGCCAATGTCAGAGTGGTCTTGCCTGGCTGCATGGCAAACACCGATATCGACGGACAGCCGTGATACTGCGGGTCACTCGGATTAAGCGTACCAACCGCCGGGCAATTTGTCGGCGAAGGAGACAAGCCCTGATCGATCACGAACAAGAACTGCCCTGCGGCATCCCGCACCATCGCCTTTGCGGTGTCCTCGCCGGTACAGGGAGCCGGCACATTGGTGCAGGTCCAATTTACCGCCGGGCCTGGGTTTGAGAGGCTCCCATCCGAGGTCACCGTATACGGGTAAATCGCAGGCGCAAAAGGATAATTGGTGGCAGGCGTACAGGAGGGACACGCAGGCGCACCCTGATCCAGAACGAAGGCCACGTAGCCTGTCGGGTCGAGCAAAATGTCCACGGGCAGTCCGCACGGGTTGGTATTGGTGGGAGTCGCAGGTATGGGGCACGTGGTCGCACTTGAATTGATATACGTCAGGTTCCCACTATAGAGATCAATGCCGAAAGAAGCCACGCTGTTCCCTAGCCCGCTGCTCCCCTGAGTCAGCACATACAACTCTTCCGTGGGCCGGAAGGAGGAATTGCCACAGTTGAGCAGAAACACACTCAGGGCGCAAATGCCCGCGAGCACAACGACTCCGCCTATTTTCTTCAACATCTACTCTCCCAAGGTGTCCGCAACCGGGCGCTCTTTTCGCCGATTGGAATGGTCAGCCGCTTCCCGTCCGCCGGCGATGCCCTGCCGGCCGTCACGGAGACTGACGCTTGTGGCTGAAATATATTTGTTTATCAGGAATGAGCGGGAAGAGCAAACCCCTGAACGGGAGGACCAGCCGGAATCCGGATTTCCACCTGTAACCCACCCTCTTTGCGGTTGGATGCACGAAGTTGACCGCCATGTAGCCTGATGGCCCGGTCCGCGATCGACAGGCCCAGACCCGCGCCTCCGGTCTTGCGGTTGCGGGCATCGTCCAGTCGATAAAAGGGCTCAAATATTTTCGGCAGCGCTTCGTCCGGAACGCCGGGGCCGGAATCGAGCACGCGAACAATAATTTCCTTTTCGCCATTGGCCGCTTGCTGCCGCTCCAGCCGCACCTCCACCGTCGTGCCTTCGGCAGTATAGCGCGTTGCGTTCCTCACCGCGTTCTCCACCGCGCTCCGCAGCAAGTCAGGGTCGGCTTCCACCAGAAATTCATCAGCCGCGTCGGCGGCCAGTGTGGTTACGCGGCAGCCACGCCCCGGCGTTTCGTACTCGGCGTCGCGCGCCACCTGTTCCACCAACTCCCGCAGTGACAGCGTTGTCTTCCGCAGGCCGTCGGTCCCCGACTCCAACCGCGAAATGGTCAGCAACCGCTGGATCAGTTGATTCAGCCGGTCGGCCTCGAGTTCGATTCGGTTCAGCGAAAGTTCGAGTTCCGGCGCGACTTCCGGCCCGACCCCGGACGCCGCCCGCTGCCGCGCCAGCCCGAGGGCCACACTGAGCCGGGCCAGCGGAGATCGCAGTTCGTGGGAAACATCCTTCAGCAGCCGCGATTGTGACTCCACCAGTCCTTCGATGCGTTCGGCCATGCGGTCAAAATCGCGCATCAACTCCGTCAGTTCGTCGCCTCGGCCACCTGACGGTGCGCCCGCGCGCGCGCTCAAGTCGCCCGCCGCCAGGCTCTGCGCCGCCTTGCGCAAACGCGTCACCGGTGTGGTCACCGACCATGACAGCAGGTAGCACACTAGTCCCGACAAAATCACCGCGATGCCCAGCAAAGGAATGTCATGCGGTCCGAAAAATGCCCTTGGACCCGGCGGCAGCTCCAACACCAGCGTGTATCGTTTTCCATCCAGCGTCAGAGCCTGCCGCATGATGCGGTCGGGCAACAGATTGTCTATCCAACTATGGTGACGGGGTAATCCGCTGCGCGGAGATCCACTCTGCGACGAGCCCACGGGCGACGAGCCAGCCGGTGACGACCCGCTTTGAGATGATCCGCTCTGAGATGATCCGGCCTGAGCTGTGCCGCCCACCCGTGAATCCTCGATCCAGGATGGCACATGCCGACCAGAGAGTTCGTGGCCGGCGGGATCAAAAACGAAGGCCCGCACGTGCTGCGTGCGAAAAAGCTCTTCCAGATAGTCGTGGACGCCGCGTTGTCCACTGGTTTGGTAGGCATTCACCGCTTCGGCCAAAGTTTGCGGGGCCTGATTCTCGATTCCATGGCGCGTGGGACGCAGGGCAATGGTCACCACAATCGCTAACACCAAGGACAGCGCCAGAGCTGCCCAGAACGACAGGAAGATCTTGAGGAAAAGGCTCTTCATTATTTTGCCGGTCTATCTCTCTCTTTTGGCCTCTTGGCAGCGGTCTGATTCTGTGGCTCCGACTAAGTACGCTGCGGGCTTCGAGCTGCGAGCTACGGGCAACCCGCTTGCTCGAAGCTCGTAGCTCGCAGCTCGCAGCTTATTTCTTAGCTTTCGCCGCCGGCCTCGCAAACATGTACCCCACTCCTCGAATGGTTTTGATGTGGTCTCCGTCTTCCTCGGAGTCGCCCAATTTCCGCCGCACCTTGCTGACGTGCATGTCAATGCTGCGATCAAACGGCATGAACTTCCGGCTGAGTACGGCATTCACCAGCCGCTCCCGCGTCACCACTCGTCCCGCCTCGCGCAGCAAAACCTCGAGCAGATTGAATTCCACCGAAGTCAGATCGACCGGTTGCCCCGCTCGCGACACACTGCGGGTCGCCGGATCCAGTTCCACGTCGCCCACGCTCAAGACTTCCGGCACTATGTCCGCAGCTCTGGCCGGTTTGGTGCGGCGCAGAATGGCGCGGATTCGCGCCACCAACTCCCGCGGGTTAAACGGCTTCGGAAGATAGTCGTCGGCTCCGATTTCCAAACCCACGATGCGGTCCACGTCCTCTCCACGCGCGGTTAACAGCAGCACCGGAATCTTCGACACGCTGCGAATCCGCCGCAGCACTTCGAAGCCATTGATCCCCGGCAGCATGACGTCCAGCACGACCAGCGCATAGTCGTTGGTCAGCGCCTGTTGCAGTCCCTGCTCGCCATCGTGGACGGCCTTCAGGCTGAAGCCCTCGACCGTCAGGTATTCCTGCACCAGAGCGCACAATTCGACGTCGTCATCCACCACCAGCACATGATCCATTCTTTTCATCTAACACCCTCGCAGGCTCGCGCGCGGTAAAGATTTGTGATTGCTGAAACGCTGCTAGCTTCTAGCTACTAGCTTCTGGCCTGAACCGATTCAGCCAGCAGCTAGTAGCTAGAAGCCATTAGCCGACTTTACAAAACTTTACCCTGATTGACCGACTCTTTACCGAATCTTCTTGCGAACGGTGTTCTTATCAGCATAGACGTTCGGGCTCTCCCGGACCCTATGAGATCAAGAAAGGTCAAAAGGAGATCCAATGAAATCGACTCATATTCGCATTCTCACCATCGGCGCTGCTGTACTACTGGTGGCAGCAGCCGCGATTGCGGAAGGCAGACACGGTTATGGCGGCCCCGGCGGCTTTCGCCACATGCTCAAGCAGCTCGATCTGACCAGCGCGCAACAGGACCAGGTTAAGGCGATCTGGGCAAAAGAGAAGCCAACTCTGCAGCCCCTGATGCAGCAGCTGCGGCAAAACCACAGCGCCATGAGCGCTCTTGAGGCCAGCGGTCCCTTCGACGAAGCCAAGACGCGCGCCCTGGTTACGCAAAACTCGCAGGCCATGATCGAACTTCAGGTCGAGCACGCTCGCATCAAGTCCGAAATAATGCAGATTCTGACCGCCGATCAGAAAGCCAAACTGGCTCAACTGGAGGCCAATCGCGCGGCACACATAAGTAAACACGCGGCGCCTCCGCCTGCGAACTAACTATTAGTGTAGAGAAGGGGATTACCCCCGTCTCTACTAGAGGTTCTCTCCGTCCCGGGTGGGAACGAAACGCCAACCTCCGTCCCCGCCCGGTTTTTTGAACTGTGGAGAAACCGGGAGAAACCGATGGAACGCGCCGATTTGCTTTACTCCGGACTGATGTTCGCCGCCGGCATGCTGTCGCTCTGGACCGCGCTGCTGCTCACGGCCGCCTTCGTTGCCCTCGCACCCTCGCTCGGAAAATCCGCATCTACCGCTGCTACAATTTCATCTACAAAACGTCACGCTCTGGCAGATCGTGCTCTTACAGATCGTGCTTTTACAGATCATGGTGCCGAAGAAACTACGCCCGCTTGTTCCGTATCTGAAGCGTTACCGCGGCGGTCTCGTCTGGGGCGGGCTCTGCGTCTTATTCAATAACGGAGTCTGGATCCTCTTTCCGCAAGTTCTCCGCCGCGCCGTCAACGATCTTAACTCGGGCGTGACCCGCCAGAAACTTCTCACCTACTCGCTGCTCATCATCGCCATCGCTCTGGTTAAGGGAATCTTCCAGTTTCTGACGCGCTGGGTGGTCATCGGAATCTCGCGCGATATCGAGTTCGATCTGCGCAACGACCTGTTCGCGCACCTCGAGCGCCTCTCTTACTCCTACTATCAGCGCAACCGCACGGGCGACATTATGGCGCGCGCCACCAATGACCTGAACGCAGTCCGGATGCTGCTCGGCCCCGCCATCATGTACTCGGCCAACACCATGGTCTTCACTGCCGGCGCGCTCGGCTTCATGCTCGCCATCAGCCCCAAGCTCACCATCTACGCCTTTCTGCCGCTGCCCATCGCCAGCATCGTCATCCAGTATTTCGGCCGCCGCATTCACGAACGCTTCGAACGCATTCAGGCCATGTTCTCGGACATCTCGGCGCGCGCTCAGGAAAACTTTTCTGGCGCCCGCGTCATCCGCGCCTATGTGCAGGAACAGGCCGAGATCGCCTCCTTCGAGGGCGCTAATAAGGAATACATTCGCCGTAGCCTCGGCCTGGTCCGCCTGATGGGAATGCTCTGGCCCACGCTTGAACTCATGCTGGGCGCTGCCGTCGTCATCGTGCTGTGGCTCGGCGGACGACAAGTCCTTCTCGGAAAAATGTCCGTCGGCGATTTCGTCGCCTTCAACACATACATGATGCAGCTCACCTGGCCAGTTATCGCGCTCGGCTGGGTCATCAACATTTTCCAACGCGGAACCGCGTCCCTGGTGCGGATCGACGAAATCCTTTCCCAGCAACCCGAGATTGAAAACCAAG
Organism: Terriglobales bacterium; assembly: GCA_050013295.1. Taxonomy (GTDB): domain Bacteria; phylum Acidobacteriota; class Terriglobia; order Terriglobales; family Acidobacteriaceae; genus Acidiflorens. Next base: position 193 of record JBEKFN010000202.1, on the reverse strand, counting down.
CTTCGAGCCACGAGCCGCGAGCCACGAGCAAGCAGGTTGCTCGCAGCTCGCAGCTCGAAGCTCGTGGCCTCATTGGCGAAATTGAATTCTGCAATCTTAACTTTGCTTACAACGGCACCTCTGTTCTTAAGGACATCAACCTGCGCATTCCTGCCGGCTCCAGCCTTGCCATTGTCGGGCCCACCGGCTCCGG
>JBEKFN010000201.1:0-7803 GCA_050013295.1 Terriglobales bacterium | reverse complement strand
CCCGCGGAATGAGCGCCGATGAACTTCGCCCAGACCTCCTTGGATTCCGTCACCTTGTAGTTGACGAAGGAGAACAGAGTTTCGGTCGGATCGAACCGCCCGGTATTGGGGAATACTCCATCGCCGCTGGTGCCGGTGATCGGATAACTGGCAAACACGCCATAGCGGTACTTGCCGCTCACGAAAACATAGTCGGCAGTAATCGAGACCGAGTGGAAGTTGACCGGACAGTTATAGATTCCGGACCCAAAGTCACAGCTGTCGTTCAGGTACGCAGCGCCGATGCGGAAGATCGGCATCTGAGCCTTCCCGAGCGGCAGCACGCGATACATTAGCTTCGCCTGGGCGATCCGGCGCGCGTTGCTCGGGGTATAACCGAAAATCGCGCAGTCCTCTTGGCAAGCGGTGTAGTAGAACTGCGAGAAGTATGGCGTGAAGTCGATATGTTTGCCGAGCGGGATTTGCGCCTCGGCCCCTATATTGTGGATCAGGATCTTTTCCTTGACCTCCGTGATCGACTCGGGCGCAAAGAACTGCACGAGATCGGATTGGAGGAAGGAATCGTGCGCGCCCCCGAATACCGAGTAGTACTCACGCCCGGGGCGCCGGTTCCAGGTGCCTTTGAAGTCATAGAGCGTCCGGTCGGGTGCTTGCGGGTAGAAGGTGCGATTGATGTAGGCGTAGCCGTCGAATTTCTTGTAGTACGTGTCCCAGAACCCATTGAGCGTGATCTTTTGCAGTGAAGTCCAGGCGCCGTTCAAGGGCGAAGCCGCACTGAAAAAACCATCGCCCACCCAGAAGGTGACCTTCCCTAGCGATGTGTAGAACGACGGGCCGCCGCCATAGGTCACGAGTTGCGTGTCGTAGTGGTTGCCGAAGGCGTGACCGAGGAACGTCCAGGAGGTGCGCTTGGCCAGCTTGACGCGGCGCAACCCGTCCAGCGCGTGCGCATTCTTGGGGTCCAGGGCGAGCACGGCATTGAAGAGCTTCTCGGCCGCGAACGGACGATCCAGGATGAGCATGAACTCGGCGCCGCCGAGCATTGCGCCGAGTTGCGGCGACGCCGCCGGCGCCACAGTTGGCGAGGCCTCTGCCGGGACCGTGTCCGGTGAGGTCTGCGACGACTGCTGGGCCTCAGCCGAGCCCGCAAGGATCCATACCACCACCAGCACCCACCACAACTGCCGTCCTCTGTTGTGCATAGTTACTCCCCCAGTTACTCCACTGGCGCATTCGGAAACAAGGTCACCAAACCCATCTCTTCTCGTCTGCCTCGTTGTTGGTCATCCTTTAAGGAGCTGCCGAGCCGCTCGATCTGATCGTCGATGGCCAGGAGCGTCAGGCGATCTCCGCCGCATTGGCTGGCACCATTCGGAGACTTCGCAGATTATTGTCGATCACCGCATTGGTACGACGCCATCGCGGCCCTGACTACAGCAATCAAGAGAAACCTTCGTCGGCTGACTTACTGCTGCGCCGTGCTGCCGTCTACGATCAGATCGACGCTACGCGCACCCTGGCAGAGCAGGACTTTCGAACACGTCCTGCTCTGGCGGCTCAGGCGCGCTACGGTCGGCGTAGTCATTCGTGCTTGAAGAAAAACGGGTGCGAACTTTTTGACGCTCGCCCCCGTTGGTTTAAACCGCACCGCGTAGTTGAGAGGCACACCACTTCATGATGCCTTTGTTCGCGGGGCACTTACCGCGGCACTGGATGGCATCTCTGTTGAGATCGTGCCCGCGTCTTCCAACATCATGTCGACGCCCTTCTCCGCAATCATGAAGAGTGAGGCCTGCAAGTTCCCGCTCACCACGGAAGGCATGATCGAGGCGTCGTTGATGCGCAATCCATCAATGCCGTACACCCGCAGTCGTGGATCGACGACAGCCATCGCATCCAGACCCATTTTGCAGGTGCCCGATGGGTGCCAATCGGTGATGCAGGTGTCTTTGATGTATTTCCGAAGTTTGTTTTCGTCAGTTCCAATCTGGGGACCAGGAAGGAGCTCCCGCCCGAGCATGTCACGGAAGGGTCGCGTCTGGACGACTTCGCGACCGAGCTTAATTCCGGCGAGCAGTACAGACATGTCGTACTCGCAGGTCAGATAGTTGGTCTGAATGTTGAGCGGCTCCATGGGATCGCTGGAGCGCAGCCACACTCGCCCGACGCTTTGAGGCCGGCAGACGACTGGGACGAGCGCAAAGCCGCGATTGAAATCCGCCCCGGTGCCGGGAAACGCGAAGCCGCCAAAAAACAGCTGCAAGTCGGGCGAAGCGGTAGGCACGCCCGATCGCGTGAAGGTGAACAGCGAAGCTTCGCAGATGATCATCGGGATCTTCTGCTCAATCTTCGACGCCCAGCACATGCGCACGTTCAGATGGTCCTGCAGGTTGCTGCCTACTCCCGGCAGGTCGACCACGACCGGAATCTTGAAGTTTTTAAGCTGCTCGGCTGGACCAATGCCCGACTGCATCAGGATTTTGGGCGTGTTCAAGGGTCCCATGCTCACGACCACCTCGGATGAAGCGCGCGCTTGTATGGTGGAATTGTTCTGGCGGTACTCGACGCCAAACGCGCGCTTGCCCTCCAGGAGAAGCCGTGTGGCGCACGCTTCATACTCGATGGTGAGGTTCTTGCGCGCGTTCTTGATAGGGTCGATATAGGCGGTGAAGGCGCTTGCACGTTTAAAGTCGCGTGTCGTGGTCGACTGAATGAAGCCCGCACCGCCCTCCTGCTGCGGACCGTTGAAGTCCCAATCGCTCTTGAAACCTAGCTCGCTCACGCCCGCGACGAAGGCCTCCGAAGCGGCGCTGCGCCGGTCCTTCGGTAGATCCATCACCGGGAGGGGACCGCCAACACCGCGGTATTCGGAACGTGGACCCATGTAATCCTCGGACTTTTTGAAATACGGCAGGACCTGTTGGTACGACCAGTTCTCATTGCCCAAGTAGTTCCAGTGGTCAAAGTCCCGCCGGTGGCCTCGGATGAAAATGCGTCCGTGCACCGAAGTGCCTCCGCCCGCAACCTTCCCCTGGATAAGGGGCATCTTGCGTCCGTCCAGGCCCGGCTCCTCCACGGTGCTCAGCCCCCAGTCGAACTGCGGCTTCTGCCACACGGCAAACAACGATGTGAGTTCCACGTTATGTATGTCGGCATCGTCATCGCGCGGCCCAGCCTCGAGCAGGAGAACTTTGACGCTCGGGTTGGCCGAGAGTCGATTGGCAGTTACACAGCCGCCAATGCCACTGCCAATCACGATGTAATCGAATTCGCGCGTTTGTTGCGCAGTCATCGCATACCCCCTCATTGATGAAGTGCTGCGCCGCCCTTTTGCCGCGGCCAAGTCGGTACTTGCTGAACCCTGTCGCGGCGCGGCGCGCAAGCCATTTTATCCTTCCGCCGCCCTGTGTCAACACCCAGAGCGCAAATATGTTAACCGAAACTAGAAATTTACTTCTGCGAAATATAGGAGCAGCTTTGACGCTCTAGAAATCCGCCTGTTAAACTGAACAATTATCAGCCTACCCTTAAGCGAAGAAGGAAGCCCGTGCGCGCAGAAACCCGGCATCAACTGAAACAAGACCGCTTCAGCAAAGTCACGATCGAGGCAGCGGAGAACGCCGCCCACTGGACGGTGGAGCACCAGGCGAAACTCATTGCCGCTGTGATTGCGGTTGTCGTCATTGCGGCGATCGCGTTTGGCGGCTGGTATTACGTCAACTCGCAGGATGAAAAGGCGAGCGCCGAACTTTCGACGGCGGTCCGCACCTTTGAGACGCCAGTGCGTCCGGCAGGCGTGCCAGCGCAACCTGGGTACGACAGCTTTGCGTCGTCGCAGGAGCGTGCCACGGCAGCGCGCAAACAGTTCCAGGAGATCGTCGACAGATACCCGCACACCCACACTGCCGACATGGCGCGCTATTTTGTGGGACTGGCGTCGGCGCAGCTTGGCGATAATACGGCAGCGGAACGCAGTCTGCAGGGGGCGGCCAGCTCTTCGAACGCCGACCTTGCGGCGTTGGGTAAGTTCGCGCTGGCTTCCGTTTATCGCGCGGAGAATAAGGGCACGCAGGCGGTCGATCTTTATAAGCAGTTGATCGACAAGCCTACGCTCGTCGTCAGCAAGGCGACGGCGCAACTCGAGCTCGCAGGATTCTACCAGTCGCAGCAAAAACCAGACGACGCCAAGAAGATTTACGACGAGGTAGCGAAAGAAAATCCGTCCAGCGAGGCGGCATCTCTGGCGCAGCGGCGAGCGGCGGCTCTCAAGCGGTAGTGCTGCGAAGCGCTGATGGAGAGCCGGAGATCCCCGCCCGGCCGCCACACGGCTGACGGGCGAGACGCCCGTCGCTCCATTGCAAGACTCATCATTCCGTCCACGCGACAGTCCTCAAGCGGTAGTTTTTGCAGCAGCGATGAGACGCAGGCATGCGATGAGCCGCTCGCAATCTTCGACCGTGTTGTAGACATGCGGTGTCACTCGAATCGAACTTCCACGGACGCTGACGAATACTTTCTCTCTCGCGAGCATTTCGGGGAGTTCCTTCGGAATCCCCGCTTTCCTGCGCAGGGCCAGGTAGTGAGGCGCACGCCACGGTTCGGCGGGCGCGAAGAATCCCAAGTTCGCCGCGGCGCTCGCCAGTTGACGATTGAGCGCGCCGGCCGTCTCGGAGATCTGCGCGACTTCCCACTGCAGCAACTGCTTCATGGCGTGCACGGCGGCAGGCAACAGCGCGAAGTTCGAGCGCTCGCCCATGTCAAATCGCCGCGCGCCGGCGGCGTAATTCTCGGTGTAGAGGATCAGACTCGCGAAATCGCGAGCGTCGGCGCGCTGAATCCAATTCTCTTCCAGCGGTCTTCCGCCCTGCCATTTTGGAGCGACATAGAGAAGCCCGATGGAATAGGGACCGAGCAGCCACTTGTAGCTGGCGGCGACGGCGAAATCCGGCTGCACGTTGCGCGCCCTGAAAGGCAGCGCGCCGAGCGACTGGGTGAGATCGAGAACGAGCGCGGCGCCGAGCCTGCGGCAAGCTTCGCCGATGCGGACGAGGTCGAGTCTTCCGCCACTGGTCCACTGCACGTGCGGCAGCGCGGCGATGGCCACATCGGCGGTCAGGGAATTCAGAACCGCAGCGGTCCAATCGTTGTCTTCAGGCCACGGAACAGTCTTCAGAGATGCGCCGCTTTCTTCGGCTCGCCGCTGCCACGCATAGTAGTTGGACGGGAACTGCTCCGCGAGCACGAGAATGCTCTGGCCCTTTTTGACCGGCACATTTCGCGCGGCGGTTGCGATGCCGTAGCTGGCGGAGGGAACAATGGCTATGTCGTCGGCGGAGCAGCCGACTAGCTGCGCGGCGGTCGTGCGGAACTCGTCTGAGCCGGCAAAAAATTTGTCGGGAGTGAGCTCCCACGGGTGCGCTTTGCGGGCAAGCCCCGCGGTTCCGGCCTCCAGCGCCGGCTTCATCAGCGGTGACATGTAGGCGCAGTTCAGGTAGGCGACGTCGTCGGGGATATCGAAGAGATGGCGCTGGCAGGGAAGCATGGGCTAGCCTGTGGCATTCAGTGTATCAATGCAGACGGGGTTGCTGGCGACGAGGCGAATAAAATCGAGAAACACGCGAAGTTTTCGCCTCCGCCTCGACCGTAACCGCCGATTTTTCGCCGCGCCGGGGTCCGGCCTGTCATGATTCTGTTCTCCGACGGGGACGACACCGTTAGCATGCATTCTCCACGTGAGGCGCTGCGCGGTGCTGGACGCTGGCGCACTGATCTACTCCGTTGATATGGGGAAGAACCAAACGTCGGGCACCATGTTCCTGCGGCGAGTTTCGGAGGCTACGGGCGGGCGCTATTTCTCTGTCTCTCTGCGCCCCTCCCAACAAGACGGCGCCGCCACGGTATTAAACGCTGTGCTCGAGGATCTGCGCGCCTCCTACGTGGTAACCTACGATTTGCCCAGCTACCAGGCTGGATTTCATTCTCTTCGCCTTTTGCCAACTCACAACCTCAATCTCACATTCCATAGCCGAAACGGCTACGACTACGAACCCAGCGGTCATTGATGGGAGACCGATGATTGGAGATTTATGAAATCCACATGGCTAGTGACGCTTGTATGGATAATGACGGGCATTTCGGTTGCCTCGGCCGCGCCGATTGGTAGCTATCAACATGGAACCGTGGTTCGTATGCGCCTGGGCGACTGCATGCTCATGCACCGGGGCTTCATGAACCAGTTCGGCCCACCGCAAGCCGCAATGGCCGAGGAAGGCTGCCCGGAATACACCCTGGTGACCGATAAAGTCGTGTTTCTCATTGTGGGCAAGTCCTCCAATCAACTGGTGCCGCTCGCGGAAGTCATCGATTTCCGTATCCAGAACAAAGAATTGGCGGTGCGCGTGGATGACGCTCGCAAGGAATCCAAGTTCGCGATCAAGGAAATGACGCTGCGCTCGGAATGGGAGCTCATCCAGAAACACATCGAAAATCAGCTGAATGACTCGCAGCATCGCCCGGTGGATACATCGATGGCGATGAAAAGCCGGGAGTAAGTGCGGGGACGGGGCTTCGCCCTTACTCCATTTGACCCAACGCGACTTGCTCCCGTAGAATACAGCTTCGGTTCCCCACGGAACAGCTTCCTAGCGCAATCTAGGACAAAAAAGGTAATCAAGCCGCATGGCCAATCATTTTTCGGCGCTGAAACGCGCCCGTCAGACAACGAAGCGTACCGCTCGCAATCGGGCCAACTCCTCGCAACTGCGCACCGCTCTGCGGAGCTTGCGCGAGAGCTTGGAAAAAGGCGACAAAGCCGCCGCCAGCCAGACCTATCGGGAGACCGTGTCGGCGCTCGACAAGGCCATCCAGAAGGGCGTTTTGCACGAGAATACAGCCTCGCGCTACAAGTCTCGCCTGTCAACTCGGCTGAACGCTCTTAAGTAGATGCTGATCTAGGCTTTGCAGCAGGTGCTGCAAGGGTTACCGCCGGGTCGCAAATTGTTCTTGACCTTCACCAGCGCTTTGTTATACTTAGCCGTTCTCTGGGCATGAAGGCGGTTTTCTGACGGTCCCGACGAACCTCCGCCCGCGATGTGGAACTCCTTGAGGATTTGAGCAACTTTCGGGTCGGACGGGGCATCTATTTGAGTAAACCTGGCAAATCCCTTTGAACCTGGCCCGAATTGCGGCTGGGCAACCGACATCGACCATCACGCAGGGGCCAGACGATGGGATCTTAACCTAAGTGATTCCTTTTCAAGGAGAAAGAACGAACATGCGTTCTGATCGCGTATTTGACGCTCTACATACTTTGCGGAACCGGTATATGCTTTGCCAGCTTGCCTCGAAGGCAACGCGCAAGTTTCATAAGCCGAATACCCGCATTCAGGAAACCATGAACCAGGTATTTGACAAGATCGCCGATGCGGACCGTCATGACATCCTGAGCGAACCCGAGAACTTTGCCGAAGCACAACGGCGAGCTGCTTAAGCAGCTCCGCCGTGTGCCCGCACGGCGGCAAAGCAATCCATCCCCCGTCGGGGGAATGACAATCCCTCCCGAAGAAAAACCCCGTAGGTAAATATGACCATCGCAGAACTGAAAGAAAAAAACATTACCGAGCTGACCAAGATCGCCCGATCCTTGGAGCTGCCCGGCGCCAGCGGACTCCGCAAACAGGATCTCATCTTCAAGATCCTGCAGGCGCAAAGTGAAAAAGAAGGACACATCTTCGCCGAAGGTGTGCTGGAGATCCTCCCTGACGGCTACGGCTTCCTGCGCTCGCCCGACTACAACTACCTGCC
>JBEKFN010000200.1:0-7818 GCA_050013295.1 Terriglobales bacterium | reverse complement strand
AGTTGGATATCCCGTTCCTACGCCAACTCAATCGGCCAAAGGCGGAGCTTCTCGTGCGCATGATGGAACAGGGCGTGAATTCGCCGCTTACGTCCAGCTGCGGGCGTCTGTTCGATGCCGTGGCCGCGTTAGTTGGAATCCGTCAACAGGTCAATTACGAGGCCCAGGCTGCCATTGAACTCGAGATGGCGATGGCATCGTCAGAGACTGCATCGTCAGAGGAAGACACTGCCTATCCGATGAAGCTTTTGCCCGAGCTTGTGCCGGACGATGACCACTGGATCATCAGCACTCGACCGCTGTTTGAAGCACTGCTGGATGATCTCGGCCGCAATCTTCCTGCCGGAGCGATGAGCCGGCGTTTTCACAACGGTTTGGTTGAGGGGTTCGTCCAGCTGGCAACGCTGCTACAAAAGAAAACCACTCTCAACCGTGTGTGCCTGAGTGGAGGGACCTTTCACAATATCTACCTGTCCGAACGGCTGGAAGCACGGCTGTCCGAAGCCGGATTTGAAGTGTTCACACAGAAAGAAGTGCCCTCCGGGGATGGCGGTTTGAGCCTGGGACAGGCGCTAGTAGCGGCAGCAAAACTTCACGCGTAGAGAAGCTCGAATGCGTGGTTAACCCAACCCGTTGCGGAGCGCTACTGCTGCCGCCTCGCTAAGATCTCGTAGACCGGCTTGTTGTCCGCGAATACGCGCCATTCCATCACCTTGCCGTCACGAATCACCGCCTTCCAAGCCGCGGGCGTCCGCCATGACACGCCGTCTATAGTACCGCCGGCCTCCCCCACCGCTAACACCACGTCATCTTCCGCCATCACGTAATCGGTGCGAATCCAGTAGTCCGGACACATTGCGAAGTAGCTGCGCCATCCAGACTCCATGAAAGTTGCGCTGTGCGCCCGATTCCCCACTGAGTCCACGAACACATGATCGGTTGTCATGAGCGCCGTCAGGGATTGCACATCGTGATTATTGATGGCACCTACGAAATGCTGGAACGTCTCGGCTGAATTCGTGGTCGTCACGCGATCAGATATGCGCAGGTTAGATAGTTTGTGGCAGCCGGACCTGTAAGCCGAATTCTGTCTGCCGTTGCCGGCAGGACGGTCATTCCTCTGGGCCACGCATTACTGCGAGGCTCAAGCGACCTACCCGGAGGTTGTGGCGCACCGAGCCGGCACGCTTCCCCGGCGAAGTTTTGCCAGGAAATCCCTCCCTATTTGGTCTTGCTCCGTGTGGGGTTTGCCCTGCCCGCCGCATTACTGCGGCGGCGGTGCGCTCTTACCGCACCTTTTCACCCTTACCTGAGCCTTGCGGCCCGGGCGGTATGTTTTCTGTGGCACTTTCCGTCGAACGGTCCCGCCTATAAAAGCGCGGGTGTCCTCCCGGACGTTATCCGGCACACTGCTCTGCGGAGTTCGGACTTTCCTCCCGTCTCGCGGCCACCCCAGCACGCCAAAAGCAGGCGCGCCGGGGACCCCGGTGCGACGAGCGACCGTCCGGTCCGGCTGCCAACAGATTCATTATAGTGCAGGCAGAGAGTGCGGGTCGGGAGGCATTTCTCTTACTCCCAATGTGCGGAATGCCGGTGTACTGGTCGATGTTTGCCCTCGCTGCCTCGGCCGCGGTAGGACTGATCTTCGGGATTTATCCCGCGTGGAAAGCGGCCAACCTCGATCCCATCGAGTCGCTGCGCTGCGAGTAACATGCTACTAATGCCGCCCCCGCCATTAACAGCAAGAGCAGTGCTCGAGGCCGTGGCCGTGATTGGAACCGCCGGCAGCCTGTTTTTCTATTTCCTGTCCGCGCTCTCGCTGGCCAGTTTCCTCAGAGATACGCGCAAGAAAGATACGCGCAAGGAAGACAGGCGCAAGAAACTCGAGCATCCTCCGCTGCCAGAAAGCCAACTCCCGCCAGTATCCATCCTCAAGCCCTTGAAAGGCGTCGATCCCGAAATCTGGGAGAGCTTTTGCAGTCATTGCGAACAGGAGTATCCCCAATTTCAATTGATCTTCGGGGTCGACGATCCCGGCGATTCCGCCGTCGAGGTTGTGCGTAAGCTTCAGGCCAAATATCCCAACCTTTCAATTGACCTAATCGTTTGCGATCGCGTTCTGGGAGCAAATATCAAAGTCAGCAATCTCGTGCAGATGCTACCCGTGGCGCGCCACGAACTCCTCCTGGTGAATGATAGCGACATCCGCGTCCCTTCGAATTATTTGCGGAAGGTGATCACGCCGCTCGCCGACGCTTCGGTGGGACTGGTGACCTGCCTCTACCGCGCTGTGGCCAGCCCGACCCTTGGCTCGCGCCTCGAAGCGCTGGGCATCAGCACCGACTTTGTGCCTGGCGTTCTGAGCGCCCGGTTCCTCGAGAAAGGATTGCACTTCGGATTGGGCTCAACGCTGGCCTTCCGCCGCGGTGACCTCGAAGCCATCGGCGGCTTCGAAGCGTTGCTCGACTATCTGGCCGACGACTATGAACTCGGCCGGCGCATCGCATCGACGGGAAAGAAAGTTGAACTCAGCGCCGCGATCGTCACCACATTTCTGCCTGCTTATACACTGGTTCAGTTTCTCCGCCATCAACTGCGTTGGTCACGCACCATTCGGGATGCCCGTCGCTGGGGATACACAGGACTGGTCTTCACGTTCGGCCTTCCCTGGGCACTGGTGACGTTGCTAGCGGCCCACGGGGCTGCGTGGGCGTGGGCACTATTCGCGCTGACGTTCGCCGCGCGGCTGGCCGTCGGGTTCGTCGCTGCGGTGGGCGTGCTCCACGACCGCCAGATTGTCCGCAACCAGCCTTTCCGCAACGAAGGGCTCCGCAATATTCTCTTGCTGCCCTTGCGAGACCTGATTGCGCCGTTCATCTGGGCTGCAAGTTTTATGGGCAATCGCATCCACTGGCGCGGAGAATGCTTCGTCCTGAAGGATGGGAAACTGATCCGGAAAATGGATCCGAGTTGAGTTCATCGGAGAAGAGCCAGCGTCCGTGCCCCAAGACCGGTGTGTGAAGAACGGCCTACCCAGGCTTGACGACAGAGCCGTTGGCCCGCCGGGCGACCAGTCTGCCGCCCTTGAGCAACTCGTAGTTGTTGTCCCGCCACAGGCTGCGTTTGGACAGGTAGCTGGCGCACCAGACGATAAAGCCGTGGAGGTCCCGCAGCGGATAGAGCAACGCCGCGCGCCGCGCGATGGGGTCGCGGGCAGCCCACCAGCCGACGATCCAACACTCCGCCATACGGTTGAGCAGAGCGGCGGCGAACAAGGCAACACCCCAAAGCGGGTGGCCCAACAGGGGCGCGGCGATCAGGGCCAGAATTCCAAACGGAACCGCGAAGGTCAGTCCCGTCCCCAGGTGGCCTTTCGGACGCGAGTAACGGGTTCCCATCGCCCAACGCAGCTGCCGTTCCCACATTTGCCGGAATGTCATGGGCGGGGAGATATGATCGACCACATGGCTGGAGAGCACGACCCGGAAGCCGGCCTTTTGAATGAAATTGCCGACGACGAAGTCGTTCGAAAGGTACTCGCGGCACGCGGCATAGCCGCCAATCCGCGCTATGGAATCTTTGCGGAGCGCGATGGTCGGTCCCAGTCCAAATTTCATGCCTTCCAAAAGATTGGCGATCAAGACCCCGGCGGTAAATTCGACGGACATTCCGATGGCATCGAGAGCGGCCCATGGTCCCCCGGCGCTCTTGCCGCGAAATACACAGGTCACGGCCCCAACTTGGGGATCGAGCAACGGGGAGACCACGTCACGCAGATAATTCGGTCCAACTTCAACGTCGCTGTCGCTCGTGACCAGAATGTCATGCGCCGCCACTTCCGTCAGGCGGTGGAAGCAATAGTTTGGCGCATTCGGCCAGGGCGGCTGCCCGGTCACCAGGATGCGGCTTGGGATGTGGGAATAGCGTGCGCAAATTTCCCGGATCACAGGCAGCGCGGGATCGTCGGGCTCGTCGGCCGCAAACAGGACTTCGAATTCGGGATAGTCCTGGCGAAAGAAGCTCTCGATGTTCTCTTTCAGCCGCGCCTCATTGCCATGCACAGGCTTTAGAACGGAGACCGGTGGCAGTTTCGCTGACAATTTTGCATTGGATTCGCGCTCGCGATGGGCAATGCGCCGGAATTGGATCGCGCCCAAAACGGCAAGAACAAAAACAATCGTCGAAGAGATGGTGCCGACGACGGCCACACCGATGGCCACACCTAAGATAACGTATGCAATCACGCGCGTGCGCTCCTTGAAACCGTAGGCAGTGGAAAGCGGCAGCGAACGGCGTTCTTCTCAGCTCGTTGGACGCAACGGACAGATCCGACAAGGCCCACTTGTGCGTCCCGCCTGCCGTCGTTATTTTATCAGACCGAGGGTGGAAGAGACATGGCGCGGCTTGTGTCGTCTTGTCGGGACAAAGCACTTCCCGGGGGCAATGGGGCCGCGCCGCTGCCTCTTCGCCCAGGCGCTTGCCCGCGGTTATTCCCTTGGGTCGCGATTCGTGAAGATGGATTTCCCCCCGCTGCGCGCCAATAAGAAGGACGTCAATCCACTCAGTTCTTTCGGATACTCCTGGTCCGTCCACAGAAACACCTCCGCCGGACCTCTCCACAACACCGCCAGCGATTCTGGCGTCTCGAAGATATGCGGCGCGTCCGGAAATTTCGCGCCGTACCACAGGTTCCCGCTCGGCTCGTGCAGAACGTGCACCTGGACCCCGGTGTAAAAATTCAGAGTGGAAGCCTGATGGTATTGCCCATCGATCACGATCACATCGCCCGGCCGAAACTGCTTTCGAATCGCCTCCGCCAGATTGTACGAAGAAAGGATCGGCGAGAACGTGCGGAACGAGGAATGCACACAAGCAAGCAACACAACCATCATGGCGGCGAGCGCAACATTGCCTGCAAAAGGGCGTCCGCGCCGCCGCAGGATCCAGTTTAATCCGGTGCCGAGAAGCAGCCCGAGGGATGCCCCCAGAAGCGGACGGCGAAACGCACCCAGCGCCCGCGGCGTCAGATCAAGCACGTGCCCCAGCGAGAAATCATAATCCTGAGGATTCTTCTTGAGCAGGTCCGCCAGATCGGCTCCGGGAGCGGGGAGATGGGAAACGGACAAAAGGTAGATCCCGGCCACAAACCCCAGCACACCGAAAGCAAACAGAACGGTCGAGGAGATTCTTCCCGCCCGGCGATCCGATTCGCTCGCCGCTGGTCCGGACTCACGCGCCAGCCAACCGCCCACCAAAAGCGCCACTCCCGGTAGCGCGGGAATCGTGTAGTACTCCTGTCGCGTCGAGAAACTGAAGAAGCCCAGGATCACGAGCGCCCAAAGGAAGAAGAGCAGACTTGCGCGCTGAGGCCGGTCTAATTTAGTCCGTAGCTTAGTCGCTGACTTAGTCCCTAGCTTGCTCTGAAGTTCCCGCCACCGCAGCGGAACGTCGCGCAAGGCCTGCGGCAGGAACACGCTCCAGGGCAGGAGCCACGCCAGCAGCAGGCCCCAGAAGATCAGGAGCGGTACCGTCTCATACCCCGGCGGCACGCGCTTGTTCAGGAAGCGCATCACGTGTTCATTGATGAAGTAGAACCACAGAAATCCGCGCACCTCGCCCTGCGCCGGATTTCGCAGCGCCGCTAGAATGTGCCAAGGCGCGGCGAGCGCGAAAAACACCAGCGTGCTCGAAACCAGACGCAGTTTCAGCACGTGCCGCAAATTCCCCGTGAGCAGCAGATAAAGCCCGATCGCTCCGGCAGGAAAAACCAGGCCGATCAGGCCTTTCGTGAGCACATTCAAGGCGCACGTCGCGGCAAATCCCCAGCAGGTCAGACGCGAGGGCCGTTCTTCTTCGAGCGACCGTAAAAAAAAGTAGTACCCGATCGTAAGCCAAAGCCCGACGAGTACATCGGGAATCAGAAAACGTGTGAAAATATACAGGCCGACCGATGTGGCCAGCACCACCCCCGCATACAGGCCGCCCGATTCACCGAAGGCATACCGGCCTAACTTATAGGTCGCGAAAAGCAGTCCCAGCACACCGAGCATCAGGGGCAAGCGCGTGCTCCAATTGCCGACGCCAAAGATGCGGTAGCTGGCCGCCAAGCTCCAATATGGCAGCGGAGCTTTTTCCAGGTAGCGAATGCCGTTGGTGTACATCGTCACCCAGTCGTGCCGCTGCAGCATTTCGCGTCCTGCCTCGGCATGCACCGTGTCGGCATCGTCGAGCAAGGCAGGCCGGGAGAGCCCAACCATGTAGATGAACGCCCACAGCCCGATCAACACCAGCACGGAAATCCGCCAATCTGAAACCAAGCGGTTCGGATGGGTCGTTGTTGGAGGGGTCATTGTCGGAGGGATCGTGGTCTCAATTGCCGGCGGTTCGAGATTGCGCGCAGCGCCAGAATTCATCGCGGGAATTTTCATTATACGGGAGTGTGGGGACGGGGCTCTGCCCCGTCCGGGCGGGGCGGAGCCCCGCTACCACACAACCTCAGTCCGCGGCGACCCCGCGGGAAACACGGGTGTCCGCCACTTCCCGGTAAATCTCAAGAATTCTCGACACCGAATTCGTCCAGGAAAATCGCTGCGCTTGGTCGTAGCCGCGTTCTTTCATGCGCGCGCGGAGGGCCGGATCAAGCAGCGCTCGCTGCAAAGCTCGCCGGATCTCAAACACGTTTTCCGGATTCACTAGCAAGGCCGCGTTCCCCACCACCTCCGGCAGGCTCGAAGTGTTCGAAGTGACCACTGGAGTTCCGTGCGCCATCGCTTCCAGTGGTGGCAATCCAAATCCTTCGTAGAGCGATGGAAACACAAAAATCTTGGCGACATCATAGAAAATGCGCAGCACTTCGATGGGCACGAATCCCAGGAAACGCACGTCGTTCTGCACGCCGCTGCGCACGACCGTGCGTCGCAGCCGTGGATGGCTCGAAAGATCGTCTCCGATGATGATGAGCTTCAGATCCGGGAACTGCTGCTCCTTCTGTAGTTCGCTCTTCAGCGCAGAAAACGCTTCGATGATGCGCACCACATTCTTGTGGGGCCGAATGGCGCCCGCATACAAAATGAACGGATAGTTCACCAGATAGCGCTGTGCAATGAGTTCACGGTCCGCTTCGGAGGCATGGCCGCGGAGAAAACGCTCGTCAATCGCGTTGTACACCACCTCGATGCGCGCATCCGGAATGGCCAGCAGCTTTTCGATTTCGTTCTTGGTGAATTGTGATACCGCAATCACGCGCGCCGCCTTGCGCAATACCCGCCGCGTCAGATAAAAGTGCAGGTTGCGCCGCAAACTGGAAGCGTTGCGCGATCCATACATGTGCTCCAACAGATCGTGCACGGTCAGAACATAAGGACAACTCAGCCCGCGCGGAATCCAGAACAGGTGCGGAATGTGAACCACGTCGCACTCCAGGCGCCGCACGATCGTCCGGAAAGCGAGATTCCCCTTCAGCGTGTCATCGCCGCCGGCCAGCGCAACCGCATGGAAGTTCGGCGGTAGTGGGCCACATTCCGCTACTTTCGCCGGCGATCCGATGAGGAAATACTTGCTGTCGCGGTCCAGGCGCGCCAGCGTGCGGACCACGTTCCGGATATATGTGCCAACCCCGAATTCCGTCATGCGACGGATGTCGATGGCTACTTTCACAGCTTGGATTTAACCACAGGGGGCGCAGGGAGGCACAGGTAATTCAAGATCATAGGTGGTTTTGTCATCCCGAGCGAAGCTCGGGATGACAATTCATAAATGGGCGACAATTCAGAAAATGTTTATGCCCTGACTTCGGCCTGCGCCCGTGCCCGCCGCTCT
>JBEKFN010000199.1:0-7864 GCA_050013295.1 Terriglobales bacterium | reverse complement strand
CGTTTTTGAATCCAATCTGAACCTTGGCCTGATGCTCGCGCGCGCCCATAATCCCGACGCCGAGCAATTCCTGCGCGCCGCCACAACACTCAAGCCCACCGAACACACGGAAGAAGGTCAAGCCCGCGCCTGGCTCGCGCTCGGGCATCTGCTCGAGAACAAAAAGCCGGAAGAAGCACTCCAGGCTTATCGTAAAGCCTCCGAACTCACACCGAAGGATCCAGAACCCCACCTCTCTGCCGGTCTGCTGCACGAGCGGCAAAAAGAATTCTCGGACGCCGAGGCCGAATACAAACAAGCGATGACGCTTGATCCGCACAACCATGATCCACAAACCACGGAAGCCGCCATCGGCCTCACCAACCTGTACATGAAGTCCGGCCGCCTGGGCGACGCCGAACCCCTGCTGCGCCGGCTGGCCGCCGAGCGCCCCGATGACGCCGGGATTCATCTCCAACTGGGGCGCGTACTCGCCGCGCAGGGCAAGAAAGATGACGCCATCGCGGAACTCCAGGCTGCGCTGAAACTCGCCCCGGCGGACGCCGACGCGCAGCGTGATCTCGCCGACCTTTATGCGATCGCCGGAAAGAATGATCTCGCGGAGGAAACCTATCGCACGCTGCTTACCGCTCACCCGAATGACGCCGAATTGCATCGCGGGCTGGGAAAGGCTCTGCTGCTTCAGAAGAAATTCCCGGAAGCGCAACAGGAGTTTCTGACAGCGGTGCGACTGAAGCGCGATTGGCCCGATGTCTACGTCGATCTGGCCTTTGCGGCCAGCGAGAATAAGAACTACGAACTCACCATCAAAGCCCTCGACGATCGCGCCAAGTTCCATGAGGAGATGCCGGTGATGTGCTTCTTTTTCCGGGCCTCGGCGTACGACCACTTGCGCGACTACAAACACGCCGCCGTCGATTATCATCACTTTCTAGATGTTGCCAAAGGGAAGTATCCCGATCAGGAGTGGCAAGCTACCCACCGCCTGATCGCCATTGAACCGAAGAAGCGTTGAGCGCTATGCGCCGCCTGGCCTTTCTTATGCTCGTCGTTGCCCTTGCCCTTGCCTGCTCTTACGGCGCGGCCAAGGATGAAACCGTAGACGAGCTCAAAGCACGCTTCGAAAGCGCGCGTCCCGAGGACCGTGCCGATCTCGCCATCCGGATCGCACAATATCAGGTCCGCAATGCCGACAAGTTCTACAGCGATGGCCAGGTCGACCAGGCCCGCGCCGCCGTTGAGGACATCGTTACCTACTCCGAGAAAGCTCGCGACACCGTCACCCAAACCAGGAAGCGCCTAAAGAATGTCGAGATCAATGTTCGAAAAATGGCGGAAAAGTTGCGTGACATCAAACGCACTCTTGCCTTCGAAGACCAGCCCCCGGTCATACAGGCCATCGATCGCCTCGAAGACATCCGCACCACCCTGCTCAAGGAAATGTTCGCGAAAGAAAATAAGGAGGAACAGAAGAAATGAGGCTGGGCTTCCACTGGCATTCGCACTGGCGCGGGCGCACCGCGCTCGGCCTGGCGCTGTTACTCGCGTTCCCCGTCTGGGTGCCACGCGGCTCGCCGCTTTGGGCCCAGCGCCGCCGCGACCCCCTCAATCCGCTGGAGATCGACCAACTGCGCGACGCCATGCTCTACCCCGAAGAGCGCTTAAAGCTCTACGTGAAGTTTTCTCGGGATCGCATGACCAAGCTTGAGCAAATGCGCAGCGATCCCAAGACCACCGAGCGCGCCCGCAAGACTCATGACATGCTCGAAGATTTCCTCGCCGTCTACGACGAACTCAACGACAACATCGACATGTACGTCGGCCGCAAAGATGACATACGCAAGCCGCTGAAAGCCATCATCGAAGCCGACACCGAATTTCAGTCCAAGCTACGCGCCCTCAAGAACTCCGCGAACACCGATGCCGCCGAAGCGAAGCAGTACGAATTCCTGCTGACCGACGCCCTCGACAGCGTAGACTCCAGCGCCGAAGACCACCGCAAAACCGTCGCCGAAGTCGAGAACTACATGAAGCACAAAAAGAAGAAATAGAGCGCCGCCGCGCGGTAAACTTCTTTACCACAGGGGGTACAGAGGAACACAGGGGAAACCCTAGTGCTTCCCTGTGTTCCTCTGTACCCCCTGTGGTTAGCTTTTTGCCTTTCGGCGATCTCAGTTAAGGTGGCCGTGCTACTCTTCCCTCAACGTGTCCCCAAAGCTCGCCGAAATTTTTCACGAAGCCTATCGCGAACTCCGCCCCCGCACGCCCGCGCCGCCCATGCCGCCCCTGGATATTCGTTTCTATCCTTTCGTCTCCATCAACAACACCATTCGCCTCCGCCAGGGAAAGCTCTACATCCGCCTCTCCGACCTGCTCGAAGGCGCTCCCGAAGCCGTGCAGTATTCGATCGCCCACATCCTGCTCGCCAAACTCTATCGCCAGCCGGTCGATCGCATCCACAGCGCCCGCTATCGCCGCTATGTCGCCAGCCACGATGTTGCCGCCAAAGCCCGGCTCGTCCGCCAGATGCGCGGACGCAAGCACATCCACTCCGCCCGCGGCCACCACTACCATCTGGAAGAAATCTTCGACGACCTCAACCGCCGCTTCTTCCACGGACTCATGGGGCGCCCGCAACTTACCTGGAGCCAGAACCACGCCCGCAGCAGTCTCGGCCACTACGACCCCGCCCACAACGCCATCGTTATCAGCCGCGTCTTCGACAGCCCGCGTGTGCCGCGCTACGCCGTGGAATACATTTTGTTTCACGAGATGCTACATTTGAAGCACCCGGTCAAGCTGCGGGGGAGCCGGAGATGCGTGCACTCGCGGGAGTTTCTGGCCGAAGAGAAGATGTTTCCTGAACTCGCCCAGGCAAAGAACTTCTTGCGGATTATCTGAAAGCGGAGGGAGATTCTGGTTCTCAGTGAGTGTAATCGGGATTGTTCTCCAATCACGGACGAACAACGCACCGAGCTGCTACTCAACTCAGCTTCAGACGGATGGCGAAGTAGAGCGCGAAGCCGATATTCACCACCGCCGTCAGAAACCGGGCCGAAGAGTAGACGGGGGTAAGCATCTGTGCGACCACACCCACGAGGACGCATCCTCCGACCAGATACGGCCGTGTTAGCAGGTCCATCCGCCAGACGAAGAGGAACAGGACAACGCTCGCAATAGGGGGAAAGAAGAGCATCTCTTTCTTGGTCGCACCATAATAGCCGAAACAAGATCGCTCCGGTCGACCAGAAACTCTCGCCTAGAAGCGGTCAATAAGCGTAAACGGGATTTTTCACCAACTCCGAGAACAGCTACAATTCAGGCGTGATCAACAATGATGCTCCGATTGTTCTTCTGGAAACGAGCATTCGCAGGGTTCGTAACAGGCAAGATGAAACATTCGACCGCTGAGGTTGACGGGACCGAGTTTGTTAGTATTGGCGACCATCATATTGCGCACCATACCCATTGTTCACAATACCGAAGATCAAGACGGCCTTCGACAGCCGGTCATGGTGACGCTTGTGTAATTCGTATGACACAGCGGCATCAATGACTAGTAACCCGCCGAAATATCCAACCGCCAACGCGTTGCCATGGGAGACGAAGGGACGAGCGATAGGGTCGGCTTCAAGCGCCAAGCCGGGATGGTCCATGCCTCGCATGGTGTAGTAGAAGTCAGCGCCCTTGGCAGCGGCATCCAGCGCGAGGAGTGTGGTATTCGCTTTGGTCCAGAAGCTTGTGGACGGAGAGTTTGAGAGTTCACCGCGCCCAGCGAAAGCTGCTTGTGCCTGCACATTGATTGAAGTCACAAGGAGAAGGACAATAGCGATCGGTAAGGATTTCAATTGCGGGCCCCTGTGTGTTCCGAAATGCTTGCTGGCGACGCTGGGCGCGAAAAACGCGGCTTTAAAACGTTGATGCTGATCCCATCGCCTCGGGGTGGGCGTAAGTCATGGCTGCATTTTTGGGTCCAGGGAGGCCGTCGAAACCGAAGAGAGATGATTGCTAAGTGGAGCAGCCGACACAGCTAATTCATTGGGTTTCTTTAAGTTGATAGAGTTGAGATGAAAGAGTATTCACTAGGAGAGAATTTCTTTTGCCTGGGCCAAATCGTCTGACCGGACAGCTTTAATGGCGTGCACGTCTTTGCGCCCAACGGCAAGCGCATCGGCAAGATTCATCTGCCGGAAGTTTGCGCGAATCTGTGTTTGGTGGCGCCAAGAAGAACCGCCTCGTCATGGCTGCCAGCCAGTCTCTCTACTCCCTCTACGTCAACACCGAAGGAGCCCAGACGCCCTGAGTTTTGACTTCTGTTGAAAACAAGCCGATTTCACTCAGATACTGGCATTGCCTGGCCTCACAAATGTCTGTCGCTAAAAGGAAACCCGAACCGCGCGGGTCCGGTCTCGGGAACTGCATAACCTGTCCAGTTACAAGAAAATTATCGCCAGCCGGACGCCGGAAATCAACGTTACGAAGTTGTCATTCCGAGCGCCTGGTTTTGGCGCGAGGAATCTGCAGTTTTTCCATGGGCCGAAATGCAGATCTCTCGCTGCGCTCGGGATGACAATCCATCTTCTTCTCGCGAAAATACTGTTCAATGCCCAATTTCCCCATGTGATGCAAATCACAGCAATAGGTGATTCACTGCGTTGACCGCCTCCCTCTCGAAACCGTATCCTACTGATATTGAAATTGCATTTCATTTTCAATTAGGAACCGGGTACTTAAACCATGCTCCAGGCATTCATCATCACCCTCCGTGAAGGCGTCGAAGCCGCTCTCATCGTCGGCATCACCCTGGCCTATCTTGCCAAGATTGGCCGCAATGACCTGCGCAAAGCGGTCTACGCCGCGCTGGCGGCGGCTTTTGCTGGCTCGATCGCCGTGGCCATCGTCGTCTCCCACTTCAAGTTGAACGAGGACATCTTCGAAGGCTGGGTCATGCTGGTCGCTGCCGTCTTCGTCGTCACCATGATCGTCTTCATGATGAAGACCGGCCGCAAGCTCAAAGGCCAGATCGAAACGAAGGTCGGCTTGTTCGCCCGTGGCGACGCATGGATCGGCCTCTTCCTCTTCGTCTTTCTCATGGTCATGCGCGAGGGCGTCGAAACCGTTCTGATCCTTTCCGCCGTCACGCTGAACTCGAGCGAGCTGATGAGCTTCATCGGCACCGTCATGGGAATTGTCGTCGCCATCCTGTTCGGAGTGATGTTCGTCAAGGGCAGCGTCAAAATCAATCTGCAAAAGTTTTTCCGGGTCACGACCGCGATTCTTTTCCTGGTGGCCGGGCAACTGGTGATCTCCGGCCTGCACGAGCTTTCCGAGAACGGAGTGCTTCCCTCTTCCCGCCAGGAGATGGCCATCATCGGCCCCATCGTCCGCAACGATTTTTTCTTCTTCATCACCATCCTCGCGCTGGCCGCGCTGATGGTGCTGTTTGAAATGAAGAGCCGCCAGCCTGTCGAGCTACCGCCAGCCGGCGCCGCCCGCCGCAAAGCGCTCTGGACCGTGCGCCGCGAACGTCTCTGGATGGCCTCGGTTTACCTCTTCTCGTTCGCCTTTATCGTGATGGTCACCGCCAGCTTCATCTACGAAAAGAGCGCCAGCGCGCTCTCGCCCGCTGTCGAAGTCACCTTCGTCGACGGCAAAGTTTCCATCCCGCTAAAGCAGGTTTACGACGGCGAACTCCATCGCTTCGAAGCCAAAGAAGGAGGCGTTGAAGTCCGTTTCTGGCTTTACCAGAAGCCCGATGGAAAAGTTGCTACGCTTTTCGACGCCTGCGAAATCTGCGGCCCGGTCGGCTTCTACAAGAACAAACAGGGAGTGATCTGCAAGAACTGCGCCGCCCAAATGAACCCGCAGTCGATTGGCCTGCCTGGCGGCTGCAATCCGATCCCGTTGAAGGCGCAGGTCACCGACGACGCAGTCATTGTCTCGGAAGCCAACGTCGCGGCCGGCAGACACTACTTCGAGCCGAAATAATGTTTCCTCGCATCGTCTACGAATCGTTTCGCCGGCAAGCGCGACGCAAGCTGCTCGCGGGCATAGCGATCACGCTCGGCGTAGCCGTTGCCACTGCCATGATCGCCGTAGCCACCGACATCGGCGACAAAATCAATCGCGAACTGCGCAGCTACGGCGCCAACCTGGTGGTCACTCCGCAGGAAGACACGCTCGACGTCGAAGTAGGCGGCGTGAATCTGAAGCCCCCGAGCGACGGAGCGTTCCTCAACGAAGCCGATCTCCCGAAAATTCGGGGCACCTTCTGGCACCACAACATCGTCGGCTTCTCGCCCATGCTGCCCGTCACGGTCAAAGTCGGCGAAGGCAACAACAAAGACGCGAAAGATGTCACCATGGTCGGCACTTATTTCAACAAGGCGCTAAGCTTCGGCAAGGACGACTTCACCACCGGCGTGAAGATCACACATCCCTGGTGGAAAGTAGAAGGCGAAGGCAAGTGTGGGGACGGGCGCCTCGCCCGTCCAGGGCGAGTCGAAGACTCGCCAGCGGCGTGCGGCTGGCCGGATGACAATTCTCAAAATATTCTCGTAGGCGAGCGCCTGGCAGCAGGTCTAGCCAAGAAGCCAGGAGACACACTGGCAGTCAACGGCCGCCAACTCACCATCTCCGGCATCCTCTCCACCGGCGGCGCCGAAGACGACCAGATCGTCGCGCCGCTAGCTCTAGCGCAGCAAATTCTAGGCAAACCCGGCGCCGTGCGCCGCGTCTACGTCAGCGCGATGACCAAGCCCCCGGATGCGCTTTCCGCGCGCGATCCCAAGACGATGACTCCCGAGGTCTACGACCGCTGGTATTGCTCGCCCTACGTGGAGTCGATTGCCTACCAGTTACAGGAAGTCATACCGCATTCGCACGCGGAGCAGATCCGCCAGGTTGCGCAAAACGAAGGCACGGTGCTCTCGCGCATCAAGGGACTCATGCTGCTGATCACGCTCGCCGCTCTTTTCGCATCTGCGCTTGCCGTTTCCGCTGCGATGGCCACGGCGATCTATGAGCGCCGGGTCGAAGTCGGCCTGATGAAGGCCCTCGGCGCGGGCAATCTCGCGGTCTCTGCGATCTTTTTTGCGGAGGCGCTGCTGCTCGCGCTCGGCGGCGGCATTGCCGGGTTTTCCGCAGGAGCGCTGCTCGCCCGCCAGATCGGCCGCTCCATCTTCAACTCGCAGATTTCCATCGAGCCCGTGCTCTTCCCGATCATCATGACCATCGCTGTCTTCGTAACCTTCGCCGGCAGCGCCGCCGCCATCCGCCGCGCCGTGAAGTTCGATCCTGTGTTCGCCCTGCGAGGTGAAGGATGACGATGAGCACCACTCCCGGCACGCTCCTCACTCCCCAGCAGGTCGCCGATCGCCGCGCTCAGGCGTCGCATACTTCGCCGTGCGTATCCATGTTCGCGCGCATGCTCGTTCGCGCCGCCGTACTCCGTCGCAGACGCGCCGCCTCCGCCCTGCTCGCCATGATCGTAGCCGCCGCCGTAGCCACCGCGATGATGAACCTCTACGTAGATGTGCAAGCCAAGCTCCGCACCGAATTCCGAAACTATGGCGCCAATGTAGTCATCGTCGCGAAAGACGGCCAGTCCCTACCCGCCGATGCACTCGCCAAAGTCGAATCCGTTCTCGGCGCAAAAACGCTGGCTGTTCCTTTCGCGTATGCCGTCGCCCGCACCAAGGACGGACAATCGGTGGTCGTCGTTGGCACCGACTTCGCCCGCGCCCGGCAGTTGAATCATTGGTGGAAGGTGAGCCATTGGCCCAACGCGCCAAACGACGCCCTAGTCGGCATGCGCGCCGCCGCCATACTCAGCCCTAAAGTCAGCGCTAATCGCCAGCCCTTC
>JBEKFN010000198.1:0-7897 GCA_050013295.1 Terriglobales bacterium | reverse complement strand
CCCTTCGCCACGGCGGGGGCGTTCAACCTCAATTCCAGCGGCTCCATCATTGGCGGTGGGGGCGTCGAGGATTTCAACGACAACGGTGTTGTCATCAGTGAGTCCCTTTCGGGCGTCGCAACCTTGGGTTCAGGGACTGGTCCTGGAAAAATCCCCCTTACCACTACTAGCTTTCCGCTCACCTTTGACTTCTACCCGATTGACGCCACACACTGGAAGCTCATCGAAACAGACTACAACGAGTTCCTCGCGGGCGATGTCTTCACCGCAACCCAATCTACCGTAGGAACCATGGTGTTCACCATGGCCGGCGGCACCTCCACAACTTCCGTCGCGAACGGAGGCCTTATGACCTATAACGCAAATAGCGTTACCGGCTCCGAGGATGTCAACACCGACGGTACGGTTCTGACGCAGGTGGGATTCAGGGGCACCCCTGGCGCGACCGGTCTGATCGGCGGCCGGGTTGTTGTTACCCTCAGTGACTTCGTACCCGCCACCCAGTGGGTCATCTATCCTTACAGCGGCGGACTTCTGATGCTGGAAACGGATTCGTCAGCCGTTACCATCGGCGCCGCTTTCGCTCAAAGCGCTACGTCTTTCACTGCATCGGGGGGCTACGGGCTAAACCTCTCCGGAATTAATTCCAACGGCCCCGTCAACTACATTGCCCAGTTCAATGCCAGCAGTCCCACGAGCAGCCCGAACATGAGCGGCATATTGGACGACAATGAGTTTGCCACTCCGATTGAGAATCTGCCCTTGTCCGGCACTTACACTCCGGATTCGGTTTCTCCGGCGACCGGCCGCGGCTTGATCACCGCCCCCACCACCGGAAAGCTCGGAACGTTCCTCGGGGCGTTAAACCTGGAGTACTACGTGGTCGACAGCTCAACCGTCCTCTTTATCGACGTGGACTCTGCCCAGGTCGCCGTGGGGACATTCCAGGCGCAGGGTGCATCCGGGTCTGCAGCGGCGCAGTCGCGCATGGCAATCGTGCACCCAGCAGTCCGGGCACACGGAGCCTTGCGGCGCAAGTAAGCTCCGACCGATCGCGTAAATGAGAAAGGGCGCGGCTCCAAGGCCGCGCCCTTTCTTCTCCCGACTGTCTGCACTTCGCAAACTACGTTACTTAATCGCCTCCGCCGCGATCCGCTCCGTAACAAACGCTTCGATCACGTCGCCAGTCTTGATGTCGCCGTAGTTGGAGATTGAGATACCGCACTCCATACCGCTACGCACTTCAGAGGCATCGTCCTTGAAGCGCCGCAGCGACGCCACTTTCCCTTTGAACACGACCACGTTATCGCGCAGCAGCCGCACTTCGGAATCGCGCTTGATCAGTCCATCGCTCACGCGGCAACCGGCGATCGTCCCCACCTTCGGAATGCGGAAAGTCTCCAGCACATCGGCGCGACCCTGGTAAGTTTCTTTGATCGTCGGTTCGAGCAAGCCGGTCATGGCGCGCTTGATC
Organism: Terriglobales bacterium; assembly: GCA_050013295.1. Classification (GTDB taxonomy): domain Bacteria; phylum Acidobacteriota; class Terriglobia; order Terriglobales; family Acidobacteriaceae; genus Acidiflorens. Next base: position 6,423 of record JBEKFN010000198.1, on the reverse strand, counting down.
TCGTCCTGCAGTTCGTAAATGATCGAGTGCAGCCGTATGTCGACTTTTTCCTGATCGGCCAATTCCTGCGCCTTGCGCTCTGGACGCACGCTGAACCCGATGATGATGGCATTCGACGCCGAGGCCAGCAGCACATCCGTCTCGGTGATCGCGCCAATGCCCGAGCGCAGCAACTTCAGCCGCACTTTGTCGTTCGACAATCTGCCCAGCAAATCGCCCAGCACTTCCACCGAGCCCTGCACGTCGGCTTTCAGAATGATGTTCAGTTCCTTCATGCCCGCCGTCTTCAACTGCTCGGCCAGGCCTTCGAGCGAAACTCGTGAACTCTTGGCGAGCGCGGCTTCGCGCGCTTTCTGCTCGCGGTATTCCGAGATATCGCGTGCCTTCTCGCGGTCGGTGACCACCACGAACTGATCGCCCGCCTGCGGCAGCCCTTCCAACCCGATAATCTCCACCGGCGTCGAGGGCGGTGCTTCTTTCAGCGCCTTCCCGCGATCGTCGAACATGGCGCGGACTTTTCCGTACACGTTGCCCACCACAAAGTTGTCGCCGGCGTGGAGCGTGCCGTTCTGCACCAGGATCGTCCCCACCGGACCGCGTCCCCGATCCAGTTTCGCTTCGAGCACTACGCCGCTCGCCGCGCGTCCCGGAGTCGCTTTCAATTCCTGCAGGTCGGCGGTCAGGCAGATCATTTCCATCAGCAGATTCAGATTCGTTTTCTGCTTGGCGGAAACGTCGACGAACACCGTCTTGCCTCCCCACTCTTCCGGCACCAGCCCGCGATCCGCCAGTTGCTTCTTGACCCGCTCCGGCAGTGCGCCCGGCTTATCGATTTTGTTGACCGCGACAATGATGGGAACTTCGGCGGCGTGCGCGTGGTCGATGGCTTCAATCGTCTGCGGCATAACGCCGTCGTCGGCCGCGGTGACCAGCACCACAATGTCGGTCGCTTTCGCGCCGCGCGATCGCATGCGCGTGAACGCTTCGTGGCCCGGCGTATCCAGGAACACGATCTCGCGCCCATAAGCTGGAGACGCCGTGTCCGTAATCGCAACCTTGTACGCGCCGATATGCTGCGTAATGCCGCCCGCCTCGCCTCCCGCCACATTCGTCGAGCGGATCGAATCGAGCAGCGTCGTCTTGCCGTGGTCCACGTGGCCCATGATGGTGACCACCGGCGGACGCGGCACCGCTTCCGCGCCTTCCTCGCTGCTCTCGGTGGCTTCGGTGGTATCTTTCGCAGCCTGTTCTTCGAAAGTGATCACTTCCGTATCCGCTCCGAAGAAGCGCGCCATTTCGCTGGCCAGTTCCGCGTCGAGCGTTTGATTGATGGTGGCGAACACGCCACGCACTACCAGCCGCGCAATCACGTCCTTGGCGCGAATGCCCAGTTTCTCGGCCAGGTCTTTCACCGAGATTCCCTCTGTAATCGTGATGTTGCGCGTGATCGGCGCGGGCTCGTTGCTAATGGTCATCCGCGGCGGCGGCGTGTAGCCCTTCATCGGGCCTTCCTTCACGCCTCGCGGCACATACCTCTGTCCCGGCCGGCGGGCCGGACCTCCCGGACGGCTTCCCGGACGGGTCGGTCCCGGCGGAGCCATTCCCGCTCCCGGACCTACACCCAGCGGACGCGATCCCGCGGGCGCCACACGCGTCGGATGCATCGGCCGCCGTTCACCCGGACGAAGCGGCGGACGCGGCGATCCCGGCGCTTGCGGCCGTGCCGTGCGCTGAAAAATTGGCTGTCCCGGCACCGGTCGTCCCGGCGCGGGCCGCGAAGCTGCGCTCGCCGCAGGCGCTCCCGGCGGAGGCAGCGGCGCCTTGTATACCGGGCGCGGGCCGGTCTGCGGCATGATCATTCGCGGCAGGGGCGCACTTGGAGCCGTTAGCTTCACGGGTGCCGCGCTTTGCATCTGGGCCACGTTGTTATGCGCGGGAGGCTGCGCCGCTGGCGGAACACTTCCGGCCGGCGCGGCAGGAGCGGTCACCCGCGGCGGAACGGCGATCGCAGGCGGTGCTGCACTGATGGAAGCAGCCGGTGTGGTCGCGGCAGGTGGTGTCACGGGAATTTTGGGCGGAATCACGACCACCGCAGGCGGGCGGTACGTGGCCGCTACCGATGCCGGCGTTACCAGTCTCGGTGTGGGCGGCGCAGGCGCAGGAACTTCGATCGCGGGCTTGGGAGGCTCTGCCTTCGGCGGCGCCACGGGAGCGCTCGGAGCTTCTACCTTCGCTTCTGCCGCCGGCGGCGCAACCGGCGGCTTGATTACCCGGCGCGCCGCGGGATGCTCGGTTGTTTCCTTCAGTTGCGTGATGGCGCGCAGCACGTCGCCAGGTCGCGAAATATGCGAGAGGTCGATCTTGGTCTTGATCTCTTCTTCGCCGTGAGCGGCGCGGGCAGTCCTCGCCGAACTCGGCGCTGCGTCGGAGCGGCCGCGGAGATGTCTCCGCACCAGTTCAGCTTCGTGATCTTCTAGAGAACTGGAGTGCGTTTTCTTCTCCGTGACGCCCACCGTGGTCAGCACGTCAAGAATTTCCTTGCTCTTGACTTCCAACTCACGGGCCAGATCGTTGATTCGAATCTTACTCATCCGCTCTTGTTTCCTCTTCTTGTCCCGCTAGTCTCGCGTATCTAAGCTCGCATGTCTAACCTCTGACCTCTGACTTCTTACCTCTGACCTCTCCTGACGAAGCCCGCGCCTTTGGTTCGGATGTAACTCCGAACTCGCCACGCTCCTGTTTCAGTTCTGCTTGTCTTCCGGGGCTTCTTCCGTCGCGGCTTCGGCGTCGTCTGCTGGCGCCGTGTCGGCGGGCTCCGCTTCCGCGGCTAACCTCGCCGCCTCTAGCTCGCCGTCTGCGGGCGATTCGGCTTCTCCGGTATTTTCCGGTTCCGCGGCCAATGCATCCGCTTCCACCGAACCTTCTGCCAGCGATTCCTCGCTGACTTCCGTTTCGGAGACTACCGCATCGCCAACTGCCGCTTCCGTGGCGGCTTCTCCGGCGCTTTCCGTTTCGGCAGCTACGGCCTCGCTGCCATCCAGACTGGCAAAGTAATTATTGACCGCAATACTGATTTTTTCCACCGTTTTCGGGCCAATGCCTTCAATCGCTTCCAGTTGCTCCGGCGTCATATCGGCCAGCGACTCCACCGTATTTACGCCCGCCGCCTTCAGTTTCTCGACCAGCCCTTCGCCGAGTCCAGTAACATTCTCCAGCGGAGTAACTGTCTGCGTGACCAGCGCCGACATCTGCTGTTCCACTTCCTGACGCTTCTCTTCTTCGCTCTTGATGTCGATCTTCCAGCCCAGTAGCTTCGCCGCCAGCCGCACGTTCTGCCCTTTTTTCCCGATCGCCAGCGAGAGTTGCGTATCGTCAACGACCACTTCCAGATGTTTGTCCGCCGCGTCGACAATCGTAACCCGGCTGACTTTCGCCGGCTGCAGCGCTTTCTCCGCGAACGTAACCGGATCCTCGTGATACTCGATGATGTCGATCTTTTCTCCGCGCAACTCGCGGATGATCGACTGCACCCGCATCCCCTTCATGCCCACGCAGGCTCCGACCGCGTCCACGTCCTTGTCCTTCGACATCACCGCGATCTTGGTGCGCTCGCCCGCTTCCCGCGCAATTGCACGAATCACCACCGTGCCGTCATAAATTTCCGGCACTTCCGTCTGAAACAGGTGCTGGACTAATTCCGGAGCGGAGCGCGAAGCAATCACGCCCGGACCTTTCACCGCTTTTTCCACGCGCACGATCACAACCCGAATCCGCTCGCCCACCGCGAACGACTCCAGCCGCGACTGCTCCTTGCGCCCCATGCGCGCTTCGGCCTGTCCGATATCGAGGATGACGTCCGGACCCTCGAGCCGCTTCACCGTCGCATTCACGATCTCGTTCACGTGTCCGATGTATTCGTTGTAAACCGTGTCGCGTTCCGCCTCGCGCACTTTCTGAAATATGACTTGCTTCGCCAGTTGCGCCGCAATCCGCCCCAGAATTCCTTCCGTCACTTTCGGAATCAGCAGCTCTCCGCCCGCTTCCGCCGTCGGATCGAGTTTTCGCGCCTGCTCCACCGTTACCTGCAGATTCGCGTCTTCCACCTGCTCCGGCGTCTCGACGATCGACTTCACCGCATAGGCGTTGATCTTGCCGCTGTCCTTGTCGAGCACGGCGCGCAAGTTCTCCTGCGTCTTGTAGTATTTGCGCGTGGCCACGACAATGGCGTCCTCGACCGCGCTCACCACAATCTGCGGATCAATGCCTTTTTCCCGGCTGACCCCTTCGATGATGTTGTAGAGCTCACTAGCCATATAAGTCAGTTCTCAGTTGCCAGTATCCAGTTGCCAGTTCTAGACCGCGCCTGACAACACTTTCGCGTTTGAACGCCGCCGATCAGCCAGTCGCAGTCACCAAAAACTGGCAACTGGATACCGGCAACCGGCAACTAGATTTCCGGTACCAAATTCGCCTTCTCTACGTTCCCTAACCCAATCTCAACCTTCGCCGCCGCGCCCTCTTTCGGGCGCATTTTCTTCTTCCGCGCCGCGCTCAGATCCAGCAGCAGCTTTCCGTTCTCGAAGCTTTCCAGCTTCCCTTCAAAATGCCGGTTGTTGTTCACCGGTTCCCGCGTCGTCAACTTCACGCGCTGACCGCGGAAGCGCTCAAAGTCTGCCGCCTTGGTCAGCTTGCGATCCAATCCGGGAGAGGAAACCTCCAGCACATACGATCCGCCCGGCACCGCATCTTCAACGTCGACGATCGTCCCGAACTCGCGGCTGAACTTCGAGCAATCCTCGTGCGTCACGCCGTCCGGACGATCTTCATACGGACGATCTTCACATGGACGATCCGCCGCTGGCGCCGCTCCGGGACGGTCGATAAACACGCGAAGCATGCGGTGCTTACCCGAACCGCACACCTCCACTTCGACCACTTCCAGCCCGCTCGAGCCTGCCACCCGCTCGGCAATCTGCCGGATCTTATCCAAAACAAAAGCCATGTTTTCAGCAAGTTGCGCCAAGAATCGCCGCGCCAGTCATTCCCGCAAATCCCGGGTTGATCGGCCCCAACTAAAAAGTGGGCTTTCGCCCACTGGTGTGCTTCGACAATCCTGACACTACGACACAACAGTATTCATCGCTAACTATACGCCGCCAGCATGGAAAACACAAACCAGTGAGGCGTGCGGTAGTGGTGCAGTTTGGAGCGGCTTTGAAAGGGCACGGCTTCAGCCGTGCCGTAAGCATCGCATTTTCATTGCGGCTTTAGCCGCTGAGGGACGGCAATTTTGCGCGTACTTTTGGAGCATTCCGAAATGCCCGGCAGCGCAGGCCGTCGATGTCAAGCTCCAGCGCCGAAGGGCCTGAACTCTCGATATCAAACAGACGCTTTCCGGCCCATTAGTAGGCGGCCCTCCACCAGTTAGGGGAAGTATCTGAAGTAACCTTGCCGTCACCTCGCTCATCCCGCAAACTTCTCTTGATGCGGTTTTCCCGCGCCCATCTCGCCATCGCACTGGGCTCCGCTGCCCTGCTCGTGCTGGTGTTTCTCGGCTATTTGTACTGGCTGAGCAATAAGCCGCCGGTTCTCTCGCGCTCGGAGGAACGCGACCCGCTCACCCGGATGCCGATCAGCATCACCATGAATCCGTTTCGCGATCGCACCATCGAACGCACCGCCAATAGCTTCATCTCCGAGATGCGCAACGGCAATTGCCGCAAGCTTCTCGCCCCATGGGAAAAGGACTACCGCAAGAAGCGCGCCGACTTCCTCTGTAACTCCGAAATCCAGCACCCGTTGATTTCCTGGAACCTGGTGGAATGGGAAGACGCGCCGCCGCTCGTGATTCTTCACTACAAAGGCCAGCGTTACAGCAGTTCCAGCCGGGACGCAACCTACAAGGATCTATTCTCAGTAACCGAAGAAAAGAAAGACGAAGGCTGGACGGTTACTAAGTACGATTCTTTCTACTGAGTCCGGTGGTGCTCCCAGGATTACTTCGTATTCTTCTAAGGAAACTCTGATTTAGTCGGTTCACGGAGAGCCTTGAAAGGGCACGGCTTCAGCCGTGCCGCTAGAGCCCGCCAAACATGCGGCTTTAGCCGCTGAGGGCCGACTTCCCGAAGCAGCCCAAGTCGCCATCAAGAACTTAATCAGAGTCTTCTAAGCACGCGCCGGTGTCGCCAGCCGGGCCTTGGCCTGCAAGTCACCGGAATCGGCTGCCTTCACGGTCCGAGAAGAAGCCTCGGTTCTTTGCTGCAAGGCTCTAGCGGCGTTGCTGATCTCAACTGTATCCGCAGCAAGTTCGTGGGCATTCGACGCGGGCGCGTTTTGGCGCGCTGTCGACGCCGGAACTGCAGTTGGGGCATGGACTCTCGTGCTGCTTTCTACTGAATTGACCATTTATTAGAATCCTCTAAT
>JBEKFN010000197.1:0-7917 GCA_050013295.1 Terriglobales bacterium | reverse complement strand
ATACTGTTAAAGGCAGTCGCATCCCCGCCTGTCGCCCGACTGCGATACACGGATTCACCCGCCAGGAATCCGCCGGGAGTGATCGCGATTCCCTTGTAATGGATGGCGAGCGGGCTCTCCAAGTCTTTTACGTTTTTCTGTGTTTCCTGCAGGGTCAGCGCTGCATTCGTAGCGCTCGTCTTCAAATCCGTGACATCACTTTTGAGCGCTATCACCGTCTGCTGTTGCTCGGTCGTTTGAGCCACGGCCGTATCCGCCTTGGTCTGCGCCTGCACAGCTGCAGTTTGGCTCTGATCGAGGCGCTGTTCCAGTTGCTGAATCTTTTGATCGCGGCTCTGAACTAAATCGCTCAACTGCTTGATCTGCTGCTGCTGAGCATCGATCGCCTGCTTCATCTCACTGAGTTGCTCGGAAACAGTCGGCCCAGTTTTTTTGGCGACGATTTTTTTTCGCGGGGTCTTCGTCGTGTTCGCCGTTGAAGTGGCCGTATCTTGCTGGGCTTGTGCCGCGATCACGCTCCCCGCGACCAACATCGACAGCACCACAACCATGATTCGTTTCATTGTTTTCATCTCCTGAAAAATAAATATTTTAGATAGCAGACAATGCCGTGAAAGGAATCTCCAGATGTCCATAGGCCTTCTAGTGGATCTGCTTAATCGCAGCTTTCACTTTCTCCACCACGTTTTGCGGTAGCGGCGCGTAACTGAGCTGGCTTGTCATCTTTTGACCGTCGCTGACCATCCAGTCCAGAAAATCGGCGATGATCTTCCCTTTCTTCGGGTCCTTGGCCTGTACAGGAATCAAGAGCCAGGTAAAGCTGGAAATGGGGTATGCCGTTTTGCCGGGGGCATTCGTGATGGAGACGCGAAAATCGGCGGGCATTTTTGGCGACGAGGCCGCCGCTTCGGTTACTGCATCCAGCGAGGCTTTCACGAAATTGCCGGCGGCGTTCTTGATCGATCCGTAGGCAATCTTGTTTTCTACTGCATAGACCAGTTCGACGTAGCCGACCGACCCCTGCAACTGCCGAATTTGTCCGGCCACACCCTCGTTACCTTTGCCGCCCATCCCAATCGGCCACTTGACCGATGTTCCCTTCCCGACGGTGTTGCTCCAATCTTTACTGATCTTGGAGAGATAGTCGGTGAAGATGAAGGTCGTTCCGCTGCCGTCGGAGCGGTAGATCACGATGATCGGCTTGTCAGGAAAATTGACGCCGGGATTGGCCTGCGCAATGGCAGGGTCGTTCCACTTCTGGACCTTTCCGAGAAAAATACCAGCCAGACTTTCGGGAGTGAACTTGATTTCTCCGCTGATCCCCGGGACGTTGTAGGCGGGCACGACCGCACCCAGCACAGTGGGGATGTGTAGGATCTTGGTCTTGGCCTGCGCCAGTTGTTCGTCGGACATGGGGCCATCGCTGGCTCCGAAATCGACGGTGCCGTTCAAGACCTGGCGAATGCCGCCGCCGCTGCCAATTGACTGGTAGTTGATCTGCACGTCTGAGTGCAGCTTGTTGTATTCGCTGAACCACTTGGAATACATGGGATACGGGAAGGTGGCGCCCGCTCCGTTCAGCGTGGTCTGCCCCATGACGGGCAGCGCCAGGGCAAGACCGGCCAACAGCAGCGCGATGCGTTGTATCACTTGATGAGTCCCCTCGTGCTTAATTAAGGTGCGAAATTTTGTATTAGAGGTGAAGCAACAGTTTTATGGGCGAAGTATTAAAGGAAGGTTACAGCGGAGTGAATTTCTGATGAACGCACTCGATATCCCAAGTACTTAGCGGCTGCCGTTCTGGTCGAGTCGCGTCAGTTCCCGTCCAAAGAGAGTGTTGTTGGGGAAGTCTCGTTGCAGCGCCAGCAGGAGCTCGCGGGCGCGCGGCAACTCCTTCTCGCGGACGTAGGCGATGGCCAGCAGGATGCGCGCGAATGGGGCGAGGAGATGGCCTTGGGCTGCGGTCGTCTGGAGTTCGGCGATGCCGCCAGCCTTATCCCCCGCAACACCGCCGAGGCGCAACATCCAACGCACCGGAGCAGCCATCGAGCCTATGATGTAACGGCTGACGCCGCCAGCCAAGTGAGCGTCGTAGCAACTGGGATCGGCCGCGAGCAGTTGGCCGGCCCAGGCCGTGGCCTGCTTGGTGTAACGAAGCGAGGCCAAATTGCGCTTTTCGATCAGCGCGGCAAAGTCGGAGCGCAAGCCATTGGCAAACGTCATCGCCAGGAGCGCGTCGCGGTCCCGAGCATCGCGGCTCAGCTTGGACTTTGCCAGGTCTTCGGCGCGGCTGAGTTGCTGCTCGAAACGTGCGCGTTCTCCCGGGTCGGCTTCATATTTCTTCCGCGCGTTGAAGATCGAGTCGTTCTCGTAGAACTGTGCTTCCAGCACGCCGAGCCGGTTGAATTCGGAAAACAAGATGCCAGCCGCCTCGCTCGCCGGCCCCATGGGATTCTCGGGGTTCAGTTTTTCCCACGACTCGAATTCTTTTTGCGCGCCGGCGAAATCCAGATCGTAGAGCCGGCTGAATCCGCGATCGAGCAGCGCCGAGGGCAGATCGGCAAAGGGAAGACCGTCCGAAGAAAGCTCGGCAGCCGCCCCGGGAACGGCCACCAGCAGCACGAGTGTGGCAGCGGCTAAGACGGTGACCGGGATCCCATTCGCACACGAGCCAAACCGGGGTCGAACACGGATAAGGGGGCATCCAAACATGGGTGTATTAGATGCGCCTTTCCTTGTTTTCGTGGCAAACGAGCACAAATCCGCATCTTCTGGCAAACTTCTTGACGGTGAGGACGACCGTTGTGAGCGATGATCTTCGCTATGCGCCGGGCTGGCCCGGAATCGAGCCCCGCTGGACCTCGAGCGCCAAGAGCGGAGCAGGCACGGCGCTGAATCTCCACAGCAGGGTTTGGTTCACTCTGAGTCACGGCATTCTCAATGAGATTTATTTTCCCCGGGTGGACCAAGCCTGCACCCGCGATTTCGGCCTGATCGTCACCGATGGTCGTGGCTTCTTCTCTGAAGAAAAACGGCATTGTACCTTCCAAAACCTCCCGATCGAAACCGGAGTGCCGGCCTACGAACTGACCAATACGTGCATGCAGAGCCGGTACCGGATCGAAAAGGAAGTGCTGACCGATCCGTGGAGAAACGTGTTGCTGCAGAAAATTCGATTCGTACCGCTCCAGGGGAATCTGCGCGACTACCGCCTCTACGCACTGTTGGCTTCGCACCTGGCTAATTTCGGATACGGCAATACGGGCTGGACGGGCGACTACAAGGGAAAGCCCATGCTTTTTGCCCAGCGCGAATCCAGCGCGCTTGCCTTGGCCTGTTCCGCGCCGTTGCGGAAACGTTCCGTCGGATTTGTCGGCGTATCGGACGGCTGGCAGGACCTGTCGCAACATTTCCAGATGACATGGGAATACGAGCGTGCGGAAAACGGAAACATCGCGCTGACCGCCGAAATCGACCTGGCCACCTGCAACGGCGAGTTCATTCTCGCCCTCGGCTTTGGCGGAATCTGGGCGGAAGCCGGCCAGCAGGCCCTCTCTTCCCTGCTCACCTCTTACGAAACGACCCGTAAAGACTACATCTTTCACTGGCAGAACTGGCAGCGGACACTGAAGCAGCTCGACGAGAAGCCGCGGGAAAGAGATTTGTACCGGGTCAGCGTGGCGGTTCTGCGCACGCACGAATCCAAGGACTTCCTGGGAGGCATCATCGCCAGCCTCTCCATTCCCTGGGGCTTCAACAAGGGCGACGAGGACCTCGGTGGTTACCATTTGATATGGCCACGCGATCTGGTCGAGAGTGCCGGCGGATTGCTGGCAGCCGGCGCTCACGACGATGCGCTGCGTGTGTTGTATTACCTCGAGGCCACCCAGGAAGCCGATGGACACTGGGCGCAGAACATGTGGTTGGATGGGCGCCCGTATTGGAGCGGCTCGCAAATGGATGAGACCGCCTTTCCGATTTTGCTGGTCGATCTGCTGCGCCGCGAATCGCCTCGCTGCTTCGGTGAGAGCCGTCGCTGGTGGCCGATGGTGCGCAAAGCGGCGGCGTTCATTGTGGCCAATGGCCCGGTGACGCAGCAAGATCGCTGGGAAGAAGACGGCGGCTATTCGTCGTTCACCCTGGCAGCCGAAGTCTCCGCCCTGCTGATTGCCGCCGATCTCGCGCAGTCGATGGGGCAGGCCGAGTCCGCCGAATTTCTGCGCCAGATGGCCGACACCTGGAACGGCAACATCGAACGCTGGACATATGCTGTCAACAGCGATCTCGCCCGGCAGATCGGCGTGGAAGGCTACTACGTCCGCATCACACCTCCCGACGAAGACGGAGCCGCCTCGCCCTTGCAGGGATTCGTTCCCATCAAGAATCGTGCTCTCGGCCGGTCGAAGGCGCCGGCGGTCGAGATCGTCAGTCCGGATGCGCTGGCTCTGGTGCGCTTCGGCTTGCGCGCACCCGGCGATCCGCGAATGGTGAACACGATCAAAGTGGTCGATGAACTGTTGCGCGTAAAACTTCCGCAGGGTTCGGGCTGGTACCGCTACAACGGCGACGGCTACGGGGAGCACGAGGATGGATCTCCGTTCGACGGCACGGGGATTGGTCGCCCATGGCCGCTGCTGGCGGGGGAACGAGCCCACTATGAACTGGCCGCGGGACGCGCCGCTTCCGCCGAGGCCTTGCTGGGCGTGATGGAAAGTTCGACGGGAGCGAGCCGCCTGATTCCCGAACAAGTTTGGGACACAACCGACATCCCGGAGCGTGAGCTGTTTATCGGAAAAGGGTCGGGGTCGGCGTGCCCTCTGGTGTGGGCTCACTCCGAATACATCAAGCTGCGGCGGTCGCTCGTCGACGGCAAGATTTTCGATCAGCCTCCGCAAACGGTGGAACGCTATCTCACGAAGAAAACATCAGCGCAGTACTTCAACTGGCGTTTCAACAACAAGCCGCGCACGATGCCGTGCGGAAAAAAGCTTCGGATTCTCTTGATGGAACCGGCCATGGTGCACTGGAGCTTTGACAAGTGGCAAACCAGTGAAGACAGCAACTCCGAGGAAAGTGGATGGAACCTTCAGCACGTCGATCTGCCGACGGAAACTCTTCCCACGGGCCGCCAAATAATTTTCACATTCTACTGGAAAAATACCGCGCGCTGGGAAGGGCGCGACTACCAGGTCACTGTCGAGTAGCATTGCTCTGGAGCCTGTTGACGCTGCTAAACTTTTCACACTCCCGAATTCACTTCGAGGCGCCATGCGCATTCTTCGCCCGTTTGTTATGGTCATACCGATGATGACGAGCATCCTCGCAACATCACAAACTCTGACCGCACCCCAAGCCATCACTGACCCGAAACAGATCGCTTCCAAACCCGATGCCCGTGTCGAGAAGAGTCTCTCGATCGAGAAGCTTTATACGACGCGCCTAGTGGGCGGTTCGACCTGGTCGCCGGATGGGAAGGCAGTCGCCTTTGTCAGTAACCTGAGCGGCCGCAATAATCTCTGGCTCGTGCCCTCCGACGGCGGATGGCCGATGCAACTTACGGTAAGCGATCAGCGCCAGACCAGCCCGACTTGGTCTCCGGACGGGAAGTGGATCGCTTATATGTCCGATTACGACGGCGACGAGCAATGGGATATTTTTCTGGTGTCGCCCAAAACCGGACAGGTCGTGAACCTAACTAACACCCGCGAGATCGCGGAGGAAAGTCCCGCATGGTCGCACGATGGGCGCTATCTCGCCTACATGGTCAAGCCTAAGACGTCGTCAGTGTTCGAGATTGACGTCTACGATACGCTCATGCGCGAAGTGAAGCACCTGACCACCGGCACCGCCAAAGATCGCATGAACGTCGCGCCCATCTGGTCGGCGGACGGTGAGTTCATCGTCTACACGCAGGAGCAATCGAAAGGGACGGACTCGAATATTTTTCTGGTTGACGTTGCGAGCGCGCAAAGCACGCTCCTGACGCCGCATGATGGCGAACATACTTACTCGGCAAATGACGTTTCGCCCGACGGCAAGAACGTTCTGATCACCTCCAATGCCGGCGACGGCTACGACAACGCCGGCTTACTTGAAATCGCGAACAAGAAAATCAGCTGGCTCACGAACGATAAGTGGGAAGTTTCTGGCGAGAGCTTTTCTCCCGATGGCAAGTTTCTGACTTACACCGCGAATGTAGATGGCAACACCGATATCTACCTGTATGACATCGCATCGGGAAAGGCGCGCGCCCTGCTCCTGCCTAAAGGAGTGAACCATACTGCTGGCAGGCCTTCGCCCTTCGCTCGCGACGGTTCGCGGATGCTCTATTCGCACACTGGCGCAAACGCTCCTGGGGATTTGTGGGTCTATACCATTTCTGATGAAGCGGCGAAGATCAAGAGCACGCGGGCGGGGGCGCCCGCGCCACACGAGCCATCGTATCAACTTACATACTCGCTGGTGGGCGGCGTGCGCTCTGAGGACATGGTCGAACCTTACCTTGTTCACTATCCCAGCAAGGATGGTAAGTGGACGATCTCCGCGTTCGTCTATGTGCCATATAACCTGCCGCGCAACGGCGAGCATCCCGCGATTGTGTATGTTCACGGCGGTCCCACTGCGCAGACGATGAACACTTTCAATCGCTTCGTCCAGTACATGGCCAACCAGGGCTACATTGTGATCGCGCCCAACTATCGCGGATCGACTGGGTACGGAAAAGAATTCCAGCAGGCGAATCTTTTCGATATGGGCGGCGGCGATTTGCAGGATGTGCTTGGGGCCGCCGATTGGATCAAACAGACTGGCTACGTCGATCCCAAGAAGCTCATTCTGATGGGCGGCAGCTATGGCGGTTATTTGACCATGATGGGCGTGACTAAGACTCCCGAGGTGTGGGCGGCCGGCGTTCCGATTGTGCCTTTTGTGAACTGGTTCACCGAGATTCAGAACGAAGACCCGGTGCTGCAGCAGTCAGACCTTGCGACCATGGGCGATCTGGAGAAGAACAAGGCGCTGTACGAAGATCGTTCGCCCATCAACTTCGTGCACCAGATCAAGGCGCCGTTGTATTTGTTGGCGGGCGGGAACGATCCCCGCTGTCCCAAGGAAGAAGCGCAGCAGGTGGTGGATGCGGTCAAGAAGCGCGGCGGGGTGGTCGAATACAAAGTCTATGAGAATGAAGGCCACGGCTTCGCTCGCGTGGAAAATCTGATCGACGCCTACAAGCGCGTGGCTGACTTTCTGAAATCGCACGTTCCTCCGGCGGATTGCAGTTGCTCGCTGAATGAGTAGGGCAGTTCTCAGTTCCCGGTTCTCAGTTCCCGGTTCTCAGTTAGGACTGGCCGAGTCGGTCGCCGCAATGCTGGGCTCTGGGGCTGCGTCACCCGCCATGTTGTAAGCCGTGCTTCGGCACTACCCAGGATATTTTTGCCCTTGACAGTGCCTTCTCTCTTATCGAGGGGCACCCGGCAGTTATTTCGTCTCCACGCTCAACGATGTGGGCCAAACGGCGGGTAAGAATTCCGAAATTTGGGGGGGGGTGCCCCCCCTACCCCAAAATAAGTTAAGTTGATGATAGTAAGGTAGTTATAGGCAAAATATTCAAAAGATAGGACTTAGCATCGAATTTTGCTGTTTGGCGTGCACTTGCGGGGGTGGTGACCGGGGCCATTTGTCGGACCTTGTTGTCAAAGAGCGCGTGAAAAGTTTGAGGCTGGAAATGCGTTCGTCTCTGGAGACTGGCGTAGTTCTGGATGGTGCACTGTCGAGGTATCTTCGCACCGATTGGGGTGCAAGTCTGTGATGAGCGTACGAGAAGAATGTGATGAAAAAAGTTGGGAGGAACGCAGTGGTTGGGGCGTCGGAGCGGTGACGCGTCGCACTGCCCGATGGTGACGAAAGAGGAAAGCCCAT
>JBEKFN010000196.1:0-7933 GCA_050013295.1 Terriglobales bacterium | reverse complement strand
CCGACGCCCATGATAGCCACGTTCGGCTGGTTGATGATGGGCAAGCCGAAGACGGCGCCAAACTGGCCGGGGTTGGTGATGGTAAAGGTCGCACCTTCGACGTCAGCCGGCATGAGCTTTTTGGAACGGGCGCGCTCGCCGAGGTCGGTGATGCCGCGCTGCAATCCGAGGAAGTTGAGTTCGTCGGCGTTCTTGAGAACGGGGACGATGAGTCCCCAATCGAGCGCGACGGCGATGCCAGCGTTGACGTGCTTGTGGTAGCGGACGCTGTCGCCTTCGAGCGAGCTGTTGACGATCGGATATTGCTGCAGGGCGATGATGGCAGCACGCACAAAGAACGGCATGAAGGTGAGCCGCGCGCCGTAGCGCTGCTCGAAGCCGTTCTTGAGCTTGTTGCGCAAGTTGACGATGCGAGTCATATCCACCTCGAACATGCAGTGGACATGAGCGCTGGTGCGGCGCGATTCGATCATGCGCTGCGCGATGATCTTGCGCATTTGGGACATGGGTACAAGCTCGCCTGGAATGACCGCCGGCGCAGGGGTTGAGGCTTGACGTGGTGCGGGGGCAGATGCAACTGGAGCGGCATCAGTCGTGCGGTGCTCGACGAAATCGAGGAAGTCCTGCTTGGTGACGCGGCCGCCGGTGCCGGTGCCGCTCACTCTTGCGAGATCTACATTGTGCTCGCGGGCGAGTTTGCGGACGAGCGGGGAAGAGCGGACGTCGGAATCTTCTTCATCGCGTTCATCGCGGGGAGCGCTGGCGGCGGGTGCGGGCGGCGGAGCCGGAGCTTCTTTTTTTGCGGATGCAGGAGCGGCAGGAACCGGGGCAGCGACTTTGGCAGGGAGAGGGGCAGCGGAGGCGCCACTGCCGTCACCGATCACGCCAACAACGGTGTTGACCTGAACGGTGTTGCCTTCGGAGACTTTGATCTCCTGAAGGATTCCGCTGGCGGGCGCGGGGATTTCGGCATCGACCTTGTCGGTGGAAATCTCGAACAGAGGTTCATCGCGCTGGACCTTGTCACCGGGCTTTTTCAGCCACTTGGTGATGGTTCCCTCGAAAATCGATTCGCCCATTTGGGGCATGACTACGTCGGTCGGCATAGTTCCCTTTCCATGAAGCCCTGCGCAATTGGCGGGGGAAGAGCGAACAAAACATTATAGCGAAGCTGGGAGTGACTTCGGGCGCAACGCACAAGGATGTACGCGGCCTGTGCGTTGGGTACGGGCGTCGCCTTGGTTTCTCGTCCTCGTTTGACAAGGGACGCGATTTCTTGTGGAGCAAACAGCAATGAAGAAGTTCTTGGCGGTTGTTCTTGAGATAACGAGGATCGCGGTGGCGAAGATCACTTTCTCCCGTAAGCGAATTGCTCGATACTGCACTGAACTCCCATTTCGTGCGGTGATAGGACTCACAGTCCTGTCTTTGCTGGATTGTGTCGCGCTGGGGCAAGGGGTTTTGTCAGGTTCAGCTGTACTTTCTGGCAGCAGCCAGTTCGGCTCTCCAACTGTCCCTCCGCTGACGTACAGCGCTCGCACCGATAATTGCGTCACCGGGTCGGAATCCGGTTGCGTCGCAGAAGGGGGCACGGGCCAGCCGCTCACATTTTTGATTCGTCCGAGCGATAGCCCACCGTTCGCCGCGAACGCTCCGGCGAACACTGCCGCCACCGACCCCGACTTCCACAGTTACCTGATCATGGTGACCGACCCGACAACGAACGGTAACGCGACGACAAGTTACAACATGGGGTCGGACGGCGAGTGGGACGCGTTTTCTTCCGATAGCAGCATGTTCATGGCTTACAGCAATGGTGGCGGTCCCTGGTTGTACTACCTCAACGCAACAAAAATTCGCGCCAAGACGTGCTCTCCATCCAGCCCATGCCTGACCTTTAGCAACATTCACGGCGGTGCCATCGGGTCCGGTTGCAGTACGAGTTGCACGATCATTGACAGTAGTGGGCGAGCGGTGTGGAGTCGAGTTTCGGGCGAGGGCAATATCATCTATGAACTGATGGGAGACGGCGTGACCGTCAACCGGCTGGCGGTTTCCTCCGGCACGGATACCTTCACGCGCACGCTCTACACATCGCTGGGCGCGGTGTGGCCCAGAACTTATTACCAGACGTGGAATGGCGTATTTACGGTTGCCACGGACGGGTCAATCGCTCTGACGATGGCCGGTGGGATGGATTGGCAGGCAAGTACGGCCTACATCACGAACGATTACACGTCATTTATCTATCCTCAGACCGGCAACAGCGCTAACCACGCATTTCAGGCAACGACGGCAGGGACCACCTCAGGCGCGGAGCCAACATGGTCAACTTGCACCTCGACCTGCACAGATGGCGGGGTTACCTGGACAAATCTGGGCAGCATCAAGGGGCAAGGGCCGGGATTCGATGCCGTCGTATACCTTGCGGGCATCGGCTATCGAGCGCTGAACACTCGTATCGGCCAGATACGAAGCGGAGCAGGCGTCAGTTATCCAACCGGGACCTGGCAGACGACCGACACGATGATCTGCAACAAGTACGGCACCAATCCGTGCCCACTGACCGACCTGATGACGCTGCACGGGAACGGAGCGGACCTCAATTCGGCCTACATGTCGCTCACCCCGACGCATGGCGGCGGGACGCCCGTGCTCACACCGGGGACGGCCAACTGTCTGAACACAAACGCGAATTACTACGGGGCATACAGCGCGACGCAGACTTACCATTCGTCGAGCCATGACACGGTTTACGACCCCAGCGACGGAGCGCCCTACAGCTATTACGTGGCCATTGCGACGACGACTGGTAACGCTCCGCCCAACGCTACTTATTGGACGCTCGCTGACATCTATTGCTACACCTACACCTGGCAAGTCAACTCGCTCAACATTAACGTCAGCACACAAACCAGCGCTGCCAGCCACACTTCGGGCCACCAGGCGCAGGGGTACACGAGTTACTGGGGTGACTCCGGTCAATACCAGCACCTCTTCTCGCAGCCGATGAGCTATCAGGATGTTAGCGGGGTCATCGACGAAGTACCGCACCCCGGCACGCAACTGTTGCCCAACGGCTTCCCCAGTGACCACCACACCAGTTACCGCGACCCGGGAACGACGGACGCGCCGCCGATCCCCGACTTTGCGACCCAAGTGCCAACGATTGAGACGGGCTATGCACAGGCAGGATATGGCGAAGTGGTGGGTGAATGCACCGGTCTGGGCACTTGCCCTCTAGGAACAATGTACCGCTTCGCTCACGAGTACAACACGGGCGACTCGGCCAACTTCGCAACCCAGAACAACATTGGCAACGCTTCGCAGGATGGTCAATGGGCGCTCTGGGGAACGGATGTGATGGGCACGCGGGGGTCGATCTCTCCAGACTGGGTTGCGAATACTGCTTACTCCGTCGGAACGTTCATGTACCCAACCGTCAATAACAGCAATAAGTACGATTGGGTGGTAAGCACGGCAGGCACCAGCGCCGCGACACCTGGCGCAGAGCCAAATTGGAATAGTTGCACAACTGCCTGCGCCGATGGGACTGGAACACTGGTATGGACGCGCCAACCGGCCTCCTGCAACCAGTTGCGGGCGGGCTTCGCGCCAGCCGCCAGCACCGTGTTCGCTGCCGGACGTTCTATCTATCCAGTTACCAACAACGCGGCAAACAATATCTACTACACCAGCGCGGGCGGAACGACCGGATCCTCTGTTCCTAACTGGAATACGTTTTGCCCGGCTTTCGGCGCTTGCCCAACTCAGGATGGAACGGTGCAGTGGTACAACAAAGGAGCGAACGACTGTAGGGGTGATGTGATTCTGGTGGACCTGTTATCGGCGCATTGAAAGCTAGAGAGACTCTGATTAAGTGTCGGCAAGAGGCATTAACCGCAGGGTACACAGGGATGCACGGGGGACGCCGGAAACTTCATCAGAACTTCCCTAGCAGCTTGCGGAAAAAGAAATTCCTGATCGAGAGCTGTGCCCCCAGCGGCTAAAGCCGAAGTCAAAACAAGGTAGTTACCGCAGCGGTAAACCGCTGCGCCACCCAAAAACAAGGGCAGCGCCGGCTTTTTCCGCAAGCTGCTAGAGAGAGAGAGAAAGGCGATATATGAAGCGACTTACAATTCTCGTGTTCTTAGTTGTAGCAACCTTAACCCAAGCCCAATCTAGCACGCGTCCCGTGGTAATTTCTTGGACCGCGAGTACAGCCTCGACGGTTACCGGCTACAGTATTTTTAGCTGCACGGTCGCGACCGGCGGAACCTCCTGTACTCCTTCGGTTACAGGAACACCCCTTACGACTGTAACCGGAGTAACGTACGCAACCACGGAGACCGCCGGTTCAGCCTATGGGTTCAGCGTCGTTGCGGTGTCGCCTGCATGTACACCAACTACTCCGTTGACTAGTCCGTGCGGGAACAGTGTTCCAATAACGCTGACGTATGTGCCAGTTCCTTCACAACCTGCGGGCGAGACAAATGTGGTGGTGGTGGTTCCGTAAGACTCGACTCAACTGAAAGCAAAGTCCCATGACAATCTCAGAGCATTTCACGTTGGAGGAATTCTCTTTCTCCGAAGCGGCGGCGCGGCTCGGGCTCGACAATACTCCGATTCCGATCGTCATTACAAACCTGGGCTTTGTGGCAGCGGCCATGGAAAGAATTAGAACGCTGCTTGGGGACAGGCCCATCGTGGTGCACAGCGGCTACCGTTCAGTAGCGGTAAACCAGGCAGTAGGCGGAGTGGCAACGAGCGCTCATTGCCACGGCTTGGCGTGCGACTTCGTTTGTCCCGCATTCGGTACGCCGGCGGAAGTGGCACTAGCCATCCTGAAGTCCGGCATCGAATACGACCAACTTATTCTCGAGTACGGATGGGTCCACGTTGGCCTGGCGCAAGAGGGATTGTTATCCCGCCGGGAAGCCCTGACGAAGCGTTCGCCATGGGCGGCTTATGAGTCCGGCATCAGGGCTTGACTGATTTCGCCGTACTGCTCCTATGACATAGCAGGTTGCGGGAAAAGTTGATTCTCGATGCCCAGCCCCTAAAGGGGCGTCTGATTTCGAAGGACTTACGGTATCGCTAAAGCGATACCCTGATACGAAACTCGAGTTTGTCCGCAGCCTCATAGATATAACTCTATTACTAAGGAGATGCCATTTTGAAACAGTACGCTGCTTATTTGCCCACTGTTGTGCTCCTGCTTACTACGCTCGCGAACGCCGCCACGCCGGCGATTGCTGCATTCTGGACGAACCATGCCACCGCCGCAGCGATTCTTGCGCCGTTGGCCGTCATCGTGGCGCATTGGCTGCCTTCGCCGTATGCCGGCGTCAACTCGAAGTAAGTAAGTCAATTTCTGGAAAATCAGAGGAGAAAACATTCATGAGGAAAGCTCTTGTCGTTTCGTTGTGGCTCGCCATGTTCTGCACTGCCTGTTCGACCGCTTGGGTATCGACGCTCGATTCGATTCTGGTCGCAGCGGCGCCGGCGTTGATCGACATTCTGCAAATCGCCGCCGTGGCCAATGGCCAGCCGATGAATACCAACCTAGAAGCAAAGATCAATGCCGACGCAACGGTCATCAAGACGCTGGCTGCCGACTTCGCCGAGGCTTCGTCTTCAGCGGCGCCGGGCGTTTGCTCGCAGCTCCAGGCGGCGGTGAGCGCCTACCAGAGCGACCAACAGGCTGTGTTCCAGGCCGCGCAGGTGAGCGACCCGAATACGCAGACGAAGATTACGCTGCTTGCCAACTTGGTGGCGGGCACGGTGAATGCCATCACGGCCGTGATTCCGTCCTGCAATGATGCGGCTTCTAGCCGCAATCTAAAAGCGCAACCGCTCTACAGCATCTCCACTTTTGTGGCCCATTACAACAGCATCCTCGTGGCGCCGACGGGCAACCCGGGCGTGGATGCGGCAACCCAGAAATTGAAACTACATCAACACTCGAAACTCGTGCGGATGGTAACTTTCGGGCGGCTCCAGTGATAACCCGCAAGTTTGGCGCGGTCCGCGACGTTCACGATGTACGGGATCGGATGTACCGGGCTTCGCCGCGAGCGGAACCGGTCCCGCAACATGTGGATCTGCGACAGTGGGGCGGACCGATCAAGGATCAAGGCGAGGAAGGCAGTTGCACCGGACACGCTTTTTCGTCCGCCCGAGAGTGGATCGCGCGGAAGTACGAGAAGGCCTCGCCGATTTTGAGCCCGCAGTGCCTGTATGTCGAGGAACTGATTGCCGATGGGTCGTTTCCTAAAGATGAAGGCGCGATGCCGCGCACCGGTTGCCAGGTGCTCACGGCGAAAGGTTGCTGCGAAACATCGCTCTATCCCTACGTCGCGGGCGAGTTCACCGCCCCGACGGCGGAGCAGGCGCAGAATGCGCTCAAGTACAAGACTGGCGCTTATCACCGTCTCGAAAGTTTGTCGGACTTTCTTCGGTGCCTGGCCGATGCAACACCGTGGCTGGTTGCAGTCGGGTTCACGGTCTACGAGTCATTCATGTCGCAGCAGGTGGCGGACACCGGTGTCATGCCGGTTCCGAAACCTGGAGAACAGCAACAGGGCGGCCACGAAGTACTCTGTCTGGGCTACGACCAGACGAAACAACTCGCTCTTATCCAGAACAGTTGGGGCAACGGCTGGGGGCAGGGTGGGTACTTCTGGATGCCGTTTGAGGTAATCGGTTCTCCGGACACCGATCTGTGGATGGTGCACACCGGCGGACCCTGGAAGTGATTGTGCAACACTCGGTTGTGGGGCGATTTCGGCATGGTGATGCTGGAGAAGTAAACTGCAGCCCCACAGCCCCTAAAGGGCATCGAATTCAAAGAGCTTATGGCATCGCTAAAGCGATGCCCTGATACGAAACCCGAGTTTTTTGATGCGAAACCCGAGTTTTTCCGCAAGCTGCTAAGTTAGTGCTTCACACCTTGCGGAAAAAGTAATTCCTGATCGAGAGCCGCGCCCTCAGCGGCTAAAAAGCCGAATTCAAAACAAGGCAGTTGCCGCAGCGGTAAACCGCTGCGCCACCCAAAATCAAGTGCAACATCGCCTTTTTCCGCGGGTTGCTACGGTACGAGATTGGCTGATCACGCCTGAAGTGGAGCGTGCTTTTTTTTCGTGGCCGTGGTCCATTGGCGCAAAACATCGATGAATGCAGTCGTGGCGCAGGAAAGTGTTCGGTCGCGGCGGTAGGCCAGTCCCAGTTCGCGGAAAAGTTCCGCATCCTCAAGGTCAATCAGTTTGACTCGGCCGGACGCCACTTCGTCGCGGGCGAATGACGCGCTGATGATAGACACTCCGAGGTCGGCGGCCACAAAGCTCTTGATCATGCCGATGCTCGGCAGTTCCATTCGCACCTGCAGTTCGTCGCGATAAGGGCGGAACAGCTTATCCATGAGCCTTCGGGTATGGCCTGTCTTAGGGAGCAGCAGGGGATGTTTGACGATCTCGTGGACAGACGCCGTTTTGTGCTTGGCCAGCGGATTCTTGGGGCTCACCATCAGCATCAGCTTGTCGCGGAACATCGGTTGTATTTCCAGGCTCGGAGACTGGATGGGCAAAGTCAGAAAGCCCACTTCGATGGAGCCGTTCTCGAGCTTTTCCGTGATTTTGTAGCTGAAATTCCGGTAGATGTTGATCTGAACTGGCGGGTAGAGCCGGCAGTACTCCGCAAACACCTCCGGCAGAACGTAGAGGCAGGTAGCCTCGTTGGCGCCGACGCGAAGCGTGCCGCGGGGCGTGCGGCTATGGTCCGCGACCGCCATCAGCGACTCCTCGCGCAGCAGCTTCAGCCGCTCCGCATAGTCATAGAACACTTGTCCGGCCGGGGTCAGGGTTACGGTCTTGCCCGAGCGGTCGAGCAGGCGATCGCCATACTCCTGCTCCAACTGGCGGATTTGGGCGCTGAC
>JBEKFN010000195.1:0-7934 GCA_050013295.1 Terriglobales bacterium | reverse complement strand
CGAACGATTGCGCCAGGCTTAGTTCCGACATAGCGCCCGACATGGCTGCCAACAGCAGGCAGAACAGGAATCCTCGCAAAGCTGCTCGAAACATGGGAATGCCTCCTTCAATTTTCATCCATCGGAAAATTTGATACAAACGGGCCCCGGATCGTGGCCCACCCCTGGTCGGTATTTAGACGTATCCCAATCCCGGCGGTGAGCAGGGTTACGAAGTTTAAATCGAAGCCCTGGCCGGAGTTGTTCACGCTTACATCGTCTCCTGGTCGGTCGGATCGCTTACCCTTTGGAGCGCCTTCATTTGGGGACGGCGCCCTCCTTCGACTTCGCGCGACTTCGCGCGGCAGCCGTCCCGCCGAATACAATGAACCCGTGCCAGAATCCAACTCCCTGCAAAAAGTTCTCGATCACTTGCAGCTCTACGATCATCCGCTGCTCGCCTTTTCCGCGCGCGAAAATAACGGCGTTATCGAGGTCTTGATCGATCTGAAGAACTCGACCGTCCCGGTTCACACCTACGTGCTTCCGATTCATCCCCGCGACCTCGATCATCCGCAGTTCGCCTGGCATCTGCAGCACCAGCTCTACGACGGCCTGCACGACTACTTCATCGAAATGTTTATCCGCACTCCGCAGGATCGCGCTGTCCCCCGCAGCTCGAGGCCTGCCGGAGAGGGAAGCCAGGGAAGCTAACGCATTGTGCCTACGCGAACAAATCGAGCAGGAAATTCGTCAGCGCGGCCCCATCCCGTTTTCGCGCTACATGCAGATTTGCCTCTACGATCCTTCCCACGGTTACTATTCCGCCAACGCCGAACAATTCGGCAAAGCCGGAGACTTCTATACCTCAAGCGACGTTCATGCCGTCTTCGGACGTCTGCTGGCGCGGCAGTTTGACGAGATATGGCAAGCGCTCGACCGCCCTCCTGAAATCGAAATCCTCGAGCTTGGCCCCGGCCGCGGCCTGTTTGGACGCGATGTGCTCGACTGGTCCAACAAGAAATTCTCCGACTTCTTTGCCGCCCTCACTTACACGTTGCAGGAATCGTCGCCCGCGCTGCGGACCAAACTGCAAGACACTCTCGGCGAATATATCGGCACTGGGAAAGCTAAAGTTCCGGAGGAACGACCCAGCTTAGCCCAGCGCTTCAGCGCTGGGGAAGGACGAAAGGACGACCAAGTCCCGGAGGGATGGCCCACCGGCCCGCACCGCACTCTCGCACCTGAAATTCCCCTCATCGTCTTCGCCAACGAATTCTTTGACGCCCTCCCCGTCGAGATTCTCAGCGCACAAGGTAAACTCCACATCGCGCTCGAAAACAATCGCCTGTGCGAAACCTGGCTCCCGCCGCTCGCCGAAGAACTGGAATTCCTCGACCGCTACGGCGTCCATCCCGAACCTGGCGAGCGCATCGAAGTGCCGATCCTAGCGCAGAATTGGATCCAGCAAATTGCGCACTCCATCGGCGGCCAGCTGCTCGTCATTGTCATTGACTACGGTTACACGCGCGGCCAACAACTCGCGGGCCGCTTCCGCGGCACGCTCATGGCGTATCGCCATCACTCCGCCAGTTCCGACCCCTACCAGGCTCCCGGCGAGCAGGACCTCACCGCCCACGTGAATTTCACTGCGCTCGCCACTGCCTGCGACCAAGCCGGCATGAGCTGCGAAAAGCTCCTCACGCAATCGCAATTCCTGCTGGGTATCGGCGAGAAAAATCAGTTTGCCGACGCCTTCGAAGATTGCCGCGTCCCGCAAGAAAGAGCGAAAGTAGCCCTCCAACTGAAACATCTGGTCACCCCCGAAGGCATGGGAGAGAATTTTCAAGTGTTGATCGCGAGCCGAGCGATAGATCGCAAGAGAGTGGCTGCCCTGAGCGGCCTGAGCTTCGGAAGCAGCGCTTAGCTCTCAGCTGTCCGCTCTCGGCTCTCAGTCAATCGCTGGATTCGGCAAAAGACCGAGCCCGCTCCTTAGCCTCGTACCGAAGGCCACGTACCAAAGATGTGCACAGTTGTCGGTGCTATTTAACATTCCTGAAATATCTTTGCAGTAAACTACGAACAATGAGCTCACCTCGGGTCTCTCGCTTTGCGCTGCCTTTACAGGTTGCTGCCGTCTGTTACCGGCGGGTGAATTCGCACGCCGATTTTCTGTTGGTGAATACCAACGGCGGCGGCAAGTGGACATTTCCCAAGGGAGCTCCCGAACCTCGCCTCTCGCACAGCCAGGCCGCCGAACGCGAAGCCAAAGAAGAAGCGGGTGCGAGCGGCATCATCGAGCCCCGCCATTTCCATATCTACATTCACTCGAAGGGGGTCTTCTGGCAGAGCGGCGGCGTGCAGGAATACGTAGTCAAAGCTTTTTTGATGGATGTCCGCCAAACTCGCCGTCCCGAGGAAGACTTCCGCAATCCCACTTGGTTCGATGCAGAAAAAGCGCGCGTTATCCTGGCCAAAGGCCGCGAAGTCAAATACGCCCACGAACTCCAGACCGTGATCGACCGCGCGCTGGAGCACCTGGGCATAGCGCGCATGGCCGCGGCCGCCCGCTAGCGCTTGTGTGGGGACGGGCGTCCCGCCCGTCCAGCGGAGCGAAGCCGAAGGGTCCAATCGGACTCAGCCGGTCTCCAAACCGGCGGCCTGCGCCAGTTTCGCTTGCCGCGCGTCGAAGGTCCAAAAATGCTCAGCTTTCAGTTCCAGGGCCACAGCAACATGCAGTGTGTCGAGAGTCCGAACACCTAGCCGAGCCGCGTGCAGGCGAGCCAGTTGCGCACAGACTTCGAACGCTTGATCGGGCAGGGGCGCTTCTCTCCATAGATTCTGGGCGCGATGCTCCTGGAATCGCTGCAGCAGACGATCAGCTTCGCTACGCCTAATCGCCTTGCGGAAAACCTGTTGTTCGAGGGCGTGTGTCCACTCGGCTACGTGCAGGGGCGTCATCCACAGCGACGGCCGCGATCTGAGCCGGCGCTCGACTTCCGATGTGTGCCGGTCCGGGAGATAGAGGGAAACAAAAAAAGAAGTGTCAGCGTAGATGGTCACCGGGATGGACGATGAGACGGTCGTCAATGGAGCCTCAATAGCGACCGCGCTCCTCAATCACCACATCCGCTCCGGGCAAAATGCGGTCTCCAAAAATTTCCTCGCGCAAGGCTGCGAAATCGGGCCAAGCGCCGGGCTGCGGAGGCGTCCCTTCGGGAACAATGCGGGCAATCACCTCGTCGCGCTCGCGAAGTTCCACCGTCTTGCCAGCCCGCAGCCAAGCCTTCAGTCGCTTGGTGTCCCGAAGCTGGCGAATGTTTACGCTGGGCATATTGGAATTGTGCCACAAGTCGTGACACATTGTCAAATCCCTAACCAAACCTTGAGGGCAGCGGCGTAGGAATAAGAGCTAAGATATTCGTGGAATAGATATGTGGAAGCACTTCTTTGACGGCTTCAGTGTGATCCATGGAATCCTCTTTCTTCTGGTCGCCATCGCGTCGTTCAAATTTTGGATTCGAATTCGCTTCCGACTCCCGATGTACATTCATGTCATCGCTGCAGTCGCTTTCGCATTTACTTACTTGATTTATTCGGCGATGCCCCCAGACGCCCCGGTGAACAAGTTCAGTTCCATCCACCGGTTTCTGATTGCATTGATACTTCCGGCAATCGCCTATTTCTTTTTTTTCGCATATGGCGGACCGCGTGCCGCCTATTACAGTCGCTTCAGCAGTGTTGCCCCGTGTCCTTTCTGTCAGAGCCCGGTGCGAACTCTCCCTGAAGACGTTAGCAGCCCGAAGGCTTCACCCCACTATGCAGAGCAGATGTGCCCAGAATGCGGGAGGGAACTCCCAATAGGCTAGGGCGTTCTGTTTCACGCGCCGTCATGAGACGATAAAGTCAGCATGATTCAGCTATCATCCGCAGGCAAGCGCTACGGCCACAAGCTCTTGTTCGAGAACGCCGACTGGCTGATTACGCCAGAATCCCGCATCGGTCTGGTCGGAGCGAATGGCACCGGCAAGTCCACCATCATGAAAATCCTTGCCGGGAGCGAGTCGCTCGACTACGGCGCCATCTCGCGCGCCAAAGGCATTTCTACCGGATACCTTCCTCAGGACGGCCTCACCCTCACCGGTCGCACCATTTTCGCCGAGTGCATGTCTGTGTTTGCCGAGCTCGATGCCATCGAAAAAGAAATGGAATCGCTCACTCGCAGCATGTCGGAACTCCACCACGAGGGCCCCGAATACTCGGGCGTCGCTGACCGTTACCAGAAGCTCGAACACGAATTCGTCGCCCGCGACGGCTACACGCTCGAAGCCCAGGTCGGCCAAGTCCTCACCGGTCTCGGCTTCCATCGCGACGACTGGACCCGTCACACCGAAGAATTCTCGGGCGGCTGGCAGATGCGCATTGCTCTCGCGAAACTTCTGCTGCAGAAGCCCAACCTGCTCCTGCTCGATGAGCCGACCAACCACCTCGATCTCGAAGCCCGCAATTGGCTTGAAGAGTACCTGACCAGCTATCCCTACGCTTTCGTCCTGATTTCGCACGACCGCTACTTCCTCGACATCACCGTCAAACGGATCGTGGAAATCTGGAACAAGCAGATACACTTCTACGCCGGCAACTACGACCAGTACTTGGCCGCGAAAACCATGCGCAAGGAGCAGCTCGAATCCGCCTACAAAACGCAGCACGACCGCATCGAGCAGCTCGAAGTCTTTATCAACCGCTTTCGCTACACTGCGACCAAGGCCAAGCAGGTGCAGAGCCGCATCAAAGAGCTCGAAAAAATGGAGCGGATCGAAATTCCGGAAGAAGAGAAGACCGTTCACTTCTCGTTCCCGCAGCCCAAGCCAAGCGGGCGCATCGTCGCCGAATTTGCGGACGTCGACAAAAGTTACGGCGAACTCATGGTTTTTGAGAACGTGAATTTCATGATTGAACGCGGCGAGCGCATCGCATTAGTCGGAGTCAACGGGGCAGGGAAGTCCACGCTCATTAAATTGCTAGCCGGTCATGAGCCGCTGAGCGCCGGCGAATACAAGCTCGGCCACAACGTCGGGCCCGACTATTTCGCGCAGGATCAATACAAGGAACTCGATCCGGAAGCGCGCATCCTCGACGACCTCGGCGAACTCTCGCCCGCCTCCACGCAAACCCAGCTCCGCAGCTTGCTCGGCTGTTTTCTTTTCTCGGGCGACGATGTCTTTAAGCGCATCGGCGTTCTCTCCGGAGGCGAGCGCAATCGCTACGCGCTGCTCAAAATGCTGCTGCACCCCGCCAACTTCCTGCTGCTCGATGAGCCCACCAACCACCTCGACCTGCGCGCCAAAGACGTCCTGCTCGAAGCCCTGATGAAGTACAACGGCACGGTCGTCTTCGTTTCCCACGACCGCTATTTCATCGA
This sequence comes from Terriglobales bacterium, assembly GCA_050013295.1. Classification (GTDB taxonomy): domain Bacteria; phylum Acidobacteriota; class Terriglobia; order Terriglobales; family Acidobacteriaceae; genus Acidiflorens. The sequence continues at coordinate 2,533 of JBEKFN010000195.1, read as the reverse complement.
CAAGCTGGCCACGCGAGTCTTCGAGATTGGCGATGGCAAAGTGGAAATCTATCCAGGAAACTATGAAGATTATCTTTGGCGGAAGCAGGGAAGGGCCGCGGTCCCTACGGAAACAGTAAAGTCGTCCGCGATTTCAGCGCCGTCTTCATCTGTGCCTTCCGCAGTACCCGTAAACGGAGACCGCGCGCCCGCCGCCGAGGCAGCCGAACCCAAGGGCAAGCGCCTGAATCCGATTAAGCGCCAGCAGATGGAAGACCGTCTGCACGAAGTAGAAGAAGAGATTGCCCGCGCCGAAGCCGCGATTGAGCTGTGTGAAACCGAACTCCAGAGCTTCATAAGCGCAGAAGAAACGCAGCGTCAGACCCAGGAACTCGCTCGCCGGAAGACCGATTTGCGGAGCCTGATGAAAGAATGGGAAGAGCTGTCAGAAGCACTCGAAACGGCTGGTGGTTAGCCGGCATCGTCCAGCGTTTGCGGGTCCTGCTCATTTGCTCCAACGGGAGGACTAAATGGCTGCATCGCCTAGGGTGAGCACCCCATCGCCAGCTCAACTCTTCGCGCCAAATCGCAGATCTGACTCGAACTAAGCGTTCTCAGCCTTTCGCGCGCGGCGTCGAGAGAGGTCTTACGAATGGTGGTCACGTCCTCGGCCCTTGCCATCTGGCGCTCGCGCAATCCGGTCTGTCCCGGTTCGAGCACAAGATGGGTGAAGACCTCGCCCTTGTGGACGGACGTGTTCAGCGGCACGACCAGCACCGTGTCAGCGCGCGGATGATTGTTTCGCACGTTGGTCGAGACGATGACGACCGGGCGCTTTCCTTTTCCCGGAGGGTCGGTTGGCAACTGGGTGAACCAGATTTCGCCGCGCTGTGGGTTGATCATAAGGAACTTCATCCTCCTTCAGGACGAGACTCTGCTCCGCAAGTTCTCCCCAGGCTCGATTCTCCTCCACTTCCTCATCGCTCAGATTGTCGTAATAGGCGGCAATATTGGCTTCGAGCGCCGCCCTGCGCTGTTCCATGCTCTTTTCCTGCAGCAACTCGTCCAGAAATGCGGATTGGGAGTTCAGTTGGCGCTCGCGTGCCTGTTGTTCCAGATACGCGAGACTTGCAGGGGAGAGCGTAAACGTACGTCGCCGCTTAATGTGTCGGTTCGCGTTCGCCATAGTACTTTGTATCATATCATAGGTATGATCATTATCGCGCACTTGGAGATGCTGTGGCCACGGGCAGCTGCCGAACTGCGCTCGGCTTGGACGGGCGAGGGCGCCCGTCCCCACACGAGCAAAGGCAGACGCGGCGAGCCGCGTCTCTACAGGAAGATTGTGTTGGGGCTTGTACTGAGAACTGACAACTGAAAGCTGAGAACTCCCTACCCGCCCTGCTTCAACTCCGTGAGCACTTGCCGCGCGATTTCCTTGAGCGTCTCGAACACGCCTACGCCTTGGAAGGCTACGGCCTCGAGCACCGGCTCGTTTTTCTTGCGCAGTTCTTTGGAGAGAGCGTCCACCGGCAGGATATTCGGCAGGTCGCGCTTGTTCAGTTGCAGGACGTAGGGAATCTTGTTGAAGTCGTAGCCGTGTTCTTTCAGGTTGGCCATCAGGTTGTCGAGCGCCTCGACGTTGGCGTCCATGCGCTCCTGCTGGGAATCGGCCACGAACACGATGCCGTCCACGCCGCGCAGAATCAGCTTGCGGCTGGCGTCGTAAAAGACCTGTCCGGGGACGGTGTAGAGGTGAATGCGCGTCTTGAAGCCGCGCACCGTGCCCAAATCCAGGGGCAGGAAGTCGAAGAACAGGGTGCGATCGGTCTCGGTGGCGAGCGAGATCATCTTGCCCTTCTGCTGTTCGGCTGTTTTCTGGAAGATGAACTGCAGATTCGTCGTCTTGCCGCCCAACCCGGCGCCGTAGTAGACAATCTTGCAGTTGATCTCACGCGCTGCGAAGTTGATGAAACTCAAAAGGTTTCCTCAGAGACTCCTGCGAAAAAGACTCTCGCGAACCACTCCCTCAACGCGCGAGCCTCTCGCTACAAATTCACCTGACTACAGTATCGGTTCCTGCTGATTTTTATACCACAATGGGAGGCCATGGCGCAGGTTACCCATGTTACCAAGACAGTTGCCGGTTGCCAGCAGCCAGTTGCCGGTGGACGTTTGCCGCCTCGAGGGACACTGCTCACACCGTAAGACGGTCTGGGTGCTGGGTACTGGCAACTGGCTACTGGCTACTGCCCACTGGCCACTGCTCATCGCGCGGTTGGCAAAGGATAATATCCGCGCCTTGCGTAGACCTTCACGCCCTGACGCTTCACCTGCACCTCGATCTCTCGGTAGCCTCCGATGTTCGACCTGGGCGAATAACCCAGAGTGTACTGGTTGCGTGCGTCTCCGATGGCGCGAGCGTAAGCCCGCTCGATCTCGGCTTGCGCCAACTCGCCGTACACCGTGCCTCCTCCAGTGGCGTTGACATATTTCGGCAGAATGTCGCTGTAACCGATCGCCGCCCGCGTTTTCGGAATGTGGATGCGCTGCA
>JBEKFN010000194.1:0-7945 GCA_050013295.1 Terriglobales bacterium | reverse complement strand
CATCAAGGCTTCCGCGATGGATGTCGCAGTGTTTGAAGTGGCGTCGGCCCAGGGCAAGACGGACTCCGATGGCGCCTATCGCTTCGACCTACAGTTGCCGAAATACTTTGCTGGGCGACCTCTCAGCCACGGCGCGGCCCGCGTGCTGATTGAGGCTACGGTGAAAGACTCCGCCGGTCATGCGGAAACTCGCGGCGAACCGATCACCGTCAGCGAATCGCCGCTGCTGATCACGGCGGTTCCGGAGGGCGGCACGCTGGTCCCGAATCTGGAGAACCAGGTTTTTGTCCTGACTTCTTATCCCGATGGAACTCCGGCGAAGACCGACGTGACCGTTCATGCCACTGGAAATTCCGATCAACATGTTGCCACCGACGATGGCGGTATTGCCGTGGTTCGCGTGAAGGCGGGAAGCGGCAGCGAAACCTCTAGCGAAACTCTGGAGATTGACGCTACCGATCAAGAAGGAAACCACGCGTCCAGCAAAGTCGAACTGCAGAGTCGCGTGGGCGAGGACCAGATTCTGCTGCGCACCGAACGCGCCGTCTACCGCGCTGGCGAGCGCATCCAACTCAAGATCTTTTCCACCAAGGCGCGCGGGGCCGCGTACGTGGACATCGTCAAGGAAGGACAGACATTGCTGACGCGTGACGTGGAGCTTGAAAATGGCGAGGCGGACCTTTCTTTGACGGCTACGCCGGAGATGGCGGGCATGTTGGACCTCAACGCTTACCTCTTCGGCAGAAACGCACGCCCGGTCGGGGACCATCGCCTGGTTTTCGTGCAACCGGCGGACGAACTGAAAATTGAGACGGTGGCGGATGCGCCCGTCTATAAACCGGGCGGCGAGGCGCGAATCCAATTTCGCGTGACCAACTCGCGCGGCCAGGGCGTCCATGCCGCGCTCGGATTGCAAGTGGTGGACGAAGCCGTCTTTGCGCTGGCGGAGAAACAGCCAGGGTTTGCCAAGGTCTTTTTTTATCTCGAGCAGGAGGTGATGAAGCCGCGCTATGAGATCCACTCCATCGGTATGCCGGAGATTGTGGAACCGGTGGAGAAGTCGCAGATCGAACAACGCGACCGGGCGGCGCGGGTTTTGTTCTCGGCGACCGAAATCGTGAATCCGAACAAGTTTGAGACCCAATTCGGCGGGGACGTGCCGATGGCCAAGTACGGCGAATATGCGCGGCGCTACCAGGCACGTTTTCAGAAACAAGCGAATCAGTTAGCAAGAAATCTTAGCCAGGCTTACGCGGAAAATCCGAAGTTGGGTGATCCGACTCGGATCTATGCGAAGCTCGCGCACAGTGGCGGGACCGAGTTTCGCGATGCCTGGGGCACGAGCCTCACGTTTGAACCCGCGCGCTGGGATTCCACAAAAACGTATTACGTGCTGCGCAGCGCAGGCCCGGACCGCCAACTTAACACCGGCGATGACTTGCAGGCTTTTTTGCTATTTCAACGCAAATGGGTGGTTGGCTCTCCCGGTTCGAAGCCGACCGCGATTGACGTCAAGATCGAACACGATCGCGGACCGTTTAATGGTCTGGCGGAGATCGTGGGAACCGTTACCGACACCACGGGAGCTGTGGTACCGGGAGCAACCGTTGAGGTCCGCGAAGATTCCACTGGAGGAACCCGCACCACCAGAACAGACGCCGCTGGGCAATTCAGGCTGTCTGCCGTGTCTGCCGGTGCTTACACGGTTAAAGTATCCAGCGCTGGGTTCAAGATCGCTTCGCAGGGACTCACTCTTCACGCGCGCGACCGCGCGGTGCTCTCAGCAAATCTGTCGGTTGGTAACGTCACAGAGACGGTTGAGGTCAGCGCTGCAAATATGGCCGTTCAGACGGCTGTTGCTCAGCGTGTTGGCGTTCCGGGCGGCGTTGCTGGCGGCGTGATTGGCGGCATCGTTGCGGGTAAGGCCCGAGCCGACCTGCCGCTCAATGGCCGCAACTTTACGGACATGAAGGTGCTTAAGTCCGAAGTGATCAACGGACAGGTCATCAAGGAAGACTCTGCACCGTCCGCCGCGAACGTGCGCTCCTACTTCCCCGAAGCGCTCTACATCAATCCCGAGATCATCACCGATAAGGACGGCCGCGCCAGCATTGTGATTCCGATGGCTGATTCCATCACGACGTGGCGCATGGCGATGATTGCCTCCACGCAACATGGCGCGCTGGGCACGTCTACTTCGAGTGTGAAGGTTTTTCAGGATTTCTTTGTCGATCTCGATTTGCCGGTCACGCTCACTCAGGGCGATCGGGTTTCGATCCCGGTGGCCATCTACAACTACTCGGGCTCACCTGGAGACGTCAATCTGCATCTTGAAGCGGACAGCTGGTTCTCGCTGGTCGATGATGTCGGCGAGAAGTCGGTGACGGTGGAGTCGTCCCGCGTCGGAGGCTCGCAGTTCACGCTCGAAGCCAAGCGCATCGGGAAGTTCAAGCTCACGCTTTCGGCACGTATGAAAGGCGGAGCCGATCGTGCCGACATCGTGGTGCGCGAAATCGAAGTCATTCCCAACGGACGGGAGCAGAATCTTGTCTTCAATGGCCGTCTGGAAAATACAGCGCAGCACACAATCGACTTCCCGGCGAACGCCATTCCCGAGGCCAGCAAGATTTTTGTGCGGCTCTATCCCGGTCCGCTTAGCCAGGTCGTTGAAGGGATGGACAGCCTTCTGCGCATGCCGTATGGCTGCTTTGAGCAGACTTCATCGAGCACTTACCCGAACGTGTTAGCGCTCGATTACATGAAGCGCAGCAAGAAGCTCACTCCCGAAGTACACGCCAAGGCGGAGGGATACATCGCCAACGGCTATCAGCGGCTGCTGACCTTCGAGGTGCCCGGCGGCGGATTCTCCTGGTTCGGCAGAGCTCCCGCGAACAAAATTCTCACGGCTTACGGGCTGATGGAGTTCTACGACATGTCGAAGGTCTACGATGTGGACCCGAAACTCATTTCTCGAACGCAGCAGTGGCTCGCCGGAAAACAGCAGGCGGAAGGAAGCTGGAAGCCCGACACCTCCTTTATTAATGAAGGCGCCACGAACCGCTTCAACTCGGACGTGTTGCGGATCACGGCTTACATCGCCTGGTCGCTCGAGAACACGGGATACAGGGAACGGCGGTCGAACAGGCCAAGCGGTTTGTCGAGAAGCATATGAACGCGAAAATGGACGCCTATACTCTGGCGGTGGTGGCTAACTTCGCCACCGACTACGTGAACGGCGATCATGGAAAGGATCGTGAGTTCACTCGCCGGGCGATGCAGCTTCTGCTTGACGCGCGCACCGAAAAGGATGAGCAAGCCTGGTGGAGCGCAGATGAAACCGGAGTCTACTCCAGCGGCGCCAGCGCCAGCGTGGAGACCACGGGACTGGCGGCACAGGCGCTGCTCAAGTGGGGTGAGGCGTCGGGCACGGCGCGCAAAGCCATGAGTTACATCGCCGCAAAGAAGGATGCGGCCGGAACCTGGGGCACAACCCAAGCGACCATTATGGCGCTGCGGGCTTTGCTCCTCGCAACCGAAAAAGGTGCGGCCGATGTTCGCGGCACGCTGCTGGTCCTGCTCAACGGCAAGCCAGTCGAAAAGCTTGTCCTGACGCCAGAGAACAACGATCTGCTTCATCAGTTCGTGTTCAAGGACATCGATTCGCAAAAAGCCAGCACAGTCGCAATCCAGTTCGAGGGGAAGGGTGGACTTGCCTACCAGGTCGTGGGGAGCTACTTCCTTCCCTGGGATCAGAAGCCGGCGGGCGAACCGCTCTCCATCGATGTGGCTTACGACCGCACGCAACTTGCGCAGGACGACATTGCTACGGCCAGCGCGACGGTCAGGAACAATCTAGACAAGACCGCCAACATGGTGATGGTGGATCTCGGCATTCCGCCTGGGTTTGACCTGCTCAGCGAAGACTTGCAGGACTACCAGGAAAAGAGCGGGGGCCGGAAGAGCGGCCACCTGTCGCGGTTCAGCCTCACGGCGACGCAGGCCATCCTCTACTTCGACTCGTTCGCTCCGGGAGACACGGTCTTAGTGAAGTTCCGCCTGCGGGCCAAGTATCCAATCCGTGCGCGGACATTTAAGTCGCGAGTCTATGAGTACTATGATCCCGAGGTGACGTCGATTGCGCGACCGGTGCAACTGGAGGTGCACAAGCGCTAGCGGCTCTCTTCTGATCCCGTCAGGGGCGCCGATCAGGAGCTGGGGTCGTGGTTTCGCAGAAGCCAAGTGTGGCTGGGGCGGCTGTCTCTGGCTCCCGGGGATGAGCAATCTTGCTCAGACGAGTGTCCCGGGGAGTGCTAACGTCAAAGTGTGCTTCCAGCCGAATTGCCGAGGAGCGGGAAAGTCGCTTGCCGCTTTGTAGGACCGAGCTATGGTAAAGCGAACTGCACCAATCCGGGTCGTTTCTCTTATCCTGTTGGCTGCTTGCGGGGCCTTGGGTCAGAAGCGTCCTTCAGCTGACCTGCTTCAGGGGTTACAGTTTGAGGGCTCAAACTCACCAGATGTGCAGCGCCCGGAGATGGGTACGTGGAGATCACTTCCTGATGCTCCGTCGTTGATACAGCCTCCCAGGCGAGCAGAGAGATTTCCCACGTTCGTCTTTCCCACGTTCGTCAAGGAAAATGAAACGGGCTCGCCTTTGACACTGGGCGCGGTTGGTGTCAGCGCGGGCGTAATCCGCGAAACAAAACTGGGACATGTCACTCCCGGATCGCAGCCCCACTTAACCGCCCTCTATCAGCAGAACCTGCGTTATCACGCTTCGACCAGCAACAGCTTTATGGGCCGGGCCACGTACGCCGCTTCGCGCATTTTTATCACGCGTGACGGCTCCGGAAAGGGGAGGCTGAACACCTCGTATTTCCTCGGGGTGCTGACTTCGGTCGCTTCCGACACTGCTTACCGTCCATCTTGGGCGCGATCCACTTCGGCGACATTCAGCAATTTTGGTTCGACGATGGGCAGCGACGCGGGGATGAACGTCTTTCACGAGTTTGGGCCTGGCATCCGGCAAATGCTGCAGGGCCACACACCGAAGTTCGTGTCTAGGATCGAAGCGCGCATCACCCACGACCACACCCCGAGGTAAGTCGTCTCCAGCCCGGCCAGATAATGTTCCCGTCGTTCAGCCCATTTCACGGCTGACCGAGGATGGCGCCCGGCGGAAACGCCTTTGTTGGCGCGCAGTTGAGCCCACGGTTATGAACTGTGGATCCGGGTGGACACTGCTATCGCGGTAGAAACACCTGCTGGCGCAAAAGCGCAACTAGGTTCGACAAGGACCATGAAACGGTAGACCGCAGCTGCAGATATTGGACGCGTGTGATTCCTTTGCTTTTAGACCGCTTTCATCGAGTTAGCAGGATTTCGTCACTTTTTGCCTCTCGACAAGATTTTGGCCGGGACGAGTTACGAGCAGAAGTAAGTCAGTTGTCGGCTTAGGATGAGACGGGTGAATGTTTTTGGAGGCCAAAATCTTGGAGCTGACAACTGACAGCTAAGAACTCAGCCTCTTCGCCATCGAAAAATAAATCTCCACCGCTTCCCGTAGTTGCGCTTTCTCCACAAACTCGCCCTCCGTGTGCGCCACGTGAATCGAGCCTGGACCGAGCAGCAGCGGCTCGCCCCAGTTCGTAAGGGACGGGACATCGGTGGTGAAGGCGGCGACCATCGTCGGCAGACCGTCCAGCGTCCGCAACCGCAGAAACGGAGTCTCGCGGGTGAAGCGAACCTCGGCGAGCGCGCCGACGGTCTCTGTAATCTCACGGCGCAGCGCGTCCGCCGGGCCGACCAGGCGATAAAAAAGGCTGGCCTTGGCAAAATCAGGGATCACATTCGGCGCGCGCCCGCCCTGAATCAAGCCGACGTTCTTTGTGCAAGGGCCCACGTCGGCGCCTTCGGGAAGTTTCATTGCGTGCAAACGGTGCAGCGCTTCCACCAGCTTGTCAATCGCCGACTCACCCAGCTCCGGATACGCCGAGTGCGCCATCTTTCCGTGCGCCACCAGTTCCACGTGCAGCGCGCCCTTGCTCGCCAGCGCCAGCTTGTTTTCGGTGGGCTCGCCGTTAATCATGAAGCGCGCCCCCATCGGTTGCTGGTTGGCCACCCGCGCGCCGATCGAATCCCGCTCCTCACCCACCAGAAACAGCAGCCCGACGAAAACGCCTGCCCCGCGCAGCTTCTCCGCCGCCAGAATCTCGGCTGCAATAATCCCTTTGGCGTCGCACGCTCCGCGCCCGTAAATGCGCTCGTCATCTTCGGACGATGCAATGAACGGCGGCACCGTATCCATGTGGGTAGAGAAAAAAACCTCCGGACGGGCATGCCCCGGCCACGCCGCCAACAGGTTCGCGCGCGCACCTTCAACCGGCATTTTGCGAGCTTCCAACCCGCGTCGCCGCAGCTCGTCACAAAGGAAATCTCCCACCCCACTTTCATTCGGAGTGATGGATTCAATATCGATCAGACGGCGGGTAAGCGCAAACAGGTCCATGCAGGAAAAGAGTAACAGTCGCTGGTCGCTAGTCGCTAGTCGCTGGCAGGCAGATTCTCTGCAATACTAATGACGAACGACTAAGGACTAACGACTAACGACCGGCCCATGCTCCCCGAAACCTCCAGCATCCGCTCGCTGTTCCTCGCCGGCCCCGCCGGACGCCTGGAAGCTCTCCTCAACGCCGGATCGCCCAACGCGACGCACGCCGCCGTGGTGTGCCATCCGCATCCGCTGTACGGTGGAACGCTGCACAACAAAGTCGTCTTCCACGCCATGAAAGCGCTGAACGGCTTCGGATTCCCCGTGCTGCGCTTCAACTTCCGCGGCACCGGCCTGAGCGAAGGCGAGCACGCCGGCGGCATTGGCGAAACCGAAGACGTGCGTGCCGCCCTCGATTGGCTCGAGCGCGAATTCACTGTGCCCATCATCTTCGCCGGTTTTTCCTTCGGCGCCGCCGTCGGATTGCGCGCCGCATATTCCGATGACCGAGTCCGCGCGCTCATCGCCCTCGGCCTGCCCGCCGTCCCGGTCGCAGATCGAATTGAAGACCGCGTCTACGATTTTGAATTTCTGCGCGAATGCGTCAAGCCCAAACTCTTCGTCAGCGGTTCGCGCGATCAGTTCGGACCCGCCGGAAAACTCGAAGCGCTCGTCAACACTTTCGCGGACCCAAAAAAGCTGGTCCACATTGAAGCCGGAGATCATTTCTTCGAAGGAAGACTCAAGGAGATGCGCCTAGCTATCGAAGATTGGGTCCGCGAGACCCTGCTCGCAAAAGCCACCAGCGACTAGCAGCGAACGAAGAACAGCGACCGGCGACCAGCGAACGACGAACGTCGTTCTTTATAATCCCCACCATGCCCCCGATCTCTCCCGAGCGCGACCAGCAATTCCGCCGCATGCGCGACACCGCCCGCGACATCTTCAGCTCCGCGCTCAAGAACGCCTCCATCGAAAGCGGCTTTGCCCGCAACGTGCACTGCGAGCGCCGTGTCCTGCGCATCGGCGACGACCTGCACAATCTCGATTCCTACCAGCGCGTCTTTGTTGTCTCCATCGGGAAGGCGGCGCACACCATGGCCGCCGCTCTCGAAGCCCAACTCGGCAGCGGCCTCGAAGGCATTGTGGCATCGTCCGTCGAACCCGCCAGCCAGGTGCGCGGTTTCCGCTATTTTCGCGGCGGGCATCCCACGCCTACCGCCGAATCCATCCACGCCGCCGACGCCATCCTCAAGTCGCTGACTTCTCTCGACGCCGCTTCGCTCGCCATCTTCATGATCTCCGGCGGCGGCTCTTCGCTCGTCGAAAAGCCCGTCGTTACTGTGAAAGCCACTAAGAAAGACACTTTGAAAGACGACGAAATCTCGCTGCCCGACCTCGCCGCCACCTACCGCACGCTCGTGCACTCCGGCGCGCCCATCGCCGAGATCAACGCGA
>JBEKFN010000193.1:0-7952 GCA_050013295.1 Terriglobales bacterium | reverse complement strand
ACCACCCGCAGGATGTGGGCTCGCTCCATATCCTCAAGCGTTTTGCTCGAACCGTTGACGACGCCTTGAGGTTTGAAGATGAAGTCCTGTTCCTTCAGCTCCGGCTCTTGGCCCACAACCATGGCGCGCTCCACCGCGTTCTCCAGTTCGCGAACGTTCCCCAGCCAGGGCTGCTCCTGCAATTGATTCATAGCCGCGGGTGCAACCCGGGTGATGCGTTTGTTCATCGCCAGAGAGAATTTTTGCACGAAGTGGTTTACGAGTATGGGGATGTCTTCCTTTCGATCGCGCAGCGGCGGGATCTCGATGCGGAAGACATTAAGCCGATAGAAAAGATCGGGACGGAACTTACCCTCCTCGATCAGTTTTTCCAGATCCTTGTTGGTGGCGGCGACGCAGCGGAAGTCCACCTTGATGGTTTGGTTGCCGCCCACTCGGGTGATTTCGCGCTCCTGCAATACGCGCAGCAGGTCGGTCTGGGTCTTCAGGGAAATGTCGCCGATTTCGTCCAGGAAAACCGTTCCGCCCTCGGCAATTTCGAACTTGCCTTTCTTGCGGTACTGGGCGCCGGTGAAGGCGCCCTTTTCATGCCCGAAGAGCTCGCTTTCGAGAAGCGTCTCCGTCAGAGCGCCGCAGTGAATGGTGACCAGAGGGTGAAACTTTCGCGGGCTGGCTTGATGGATCGCACGCGCCACCAGTTCCTTCCCGGTGCCGCTCTCGCCCGTGACCAGCACGGTAGCATCGGTGGGACCAACCGTCTCGATGGCCTCGAAGACCCTGCGCATGGGGCCGCTCTGGCCGACAATGTCTTCCGGACGCGCGACTTCGGCAACGGTCTCGCGCAAAAGGACATTCTCCTGGGCGGTGCGTTTATGAGCCAGCGCCTTCTTCACCAGGTGCGCGATTTCGTCCGGGTCGAGTGGCTTGGTCACGTAGTCATACGCGCCGTTCTTCAGCGCTGCGACCGCGGTTTCGACCGAGGCATAGCCGGTCATGATGATCACCAAGAGCTCCGGATCGATTTCGTGCATACGGCGTTGCAGCTCGATGCCATCGGTGCCGTGCATCTTGATATCGACCAGAGCCGCATCCCAGCGTTGTGTCGCCAGTTGGGTGAGTGCATCGTTGGCGTTTTCCAGCGTAGTTACGTCGTAGCCTTCTTCGCGGAACCATTTGCCCAGTGAGTCGCGCACGCTCAGTTCATCGTCCACGATCAGAAGTTTTCCCTGTGTGCTCACTTCAATCACCTCACCTTCATTGCGGATTTCCCGTCGCCTACGGCCGCCAGCGCAGCGTCACCAGCTTGGCTGGGCAGAGTTATGGTGAAAGCCGTACCCCGGCCTAGCACCGATTCGACTTCGATGTGCCCCTTGTGCCGCTCCACGATGCCGCGACTGATCGCCAGGCCCAGCCCGACACTGTGTCCGCGTTCCTTTGTCGTCACAAAAGGTTCGAAGATATGCGACAACACTTCGGGAGCGATGCCCGCTCCGTCGTCGCGCACCTGGATCTCGATTGCCCTCTCAGCGTGGTTCGGCCGAGCCTCGATCCAGAGATTGCCGCCGCGGGGCATAGCATCCTTGGCATTCATAATCAATATCAGGAGCACTTGTTCAATCTGTGCCGGATCGCAGGGCACCCGCGGCAGGTCTTCCGCAAACTTCAGTTGCACTTCGACTCCGCCTTGCTCCAGTTGAGGCCGCACCAGCAGCAGGCAACGATCAATCACGGTATGCAGGTCGGTAGACTGCACGTTCATGGGCGCGGTGCGCGAAAGAGTCAGCAGGTTCTTGATCAGGTCGCCGCAGCGCCGGCTCTCGGAGGCGATCAGATCCAGACATTCCATCGCCTCCTCGCGTTTTTCATGCTCGATTGATCCCGTTCCTACCCACTTGCGGAGCAGTTTGGCATAGGTAAGAATTCCAGAGAGCGGGTTGTTTACCTCGTGCGCCACTACCGCCGCCATCTTTCCGATGGAGGCCATTTTTTCCACGTGCAGCACGTGATCGTGGGCGCGATTGAGTTCCTTTGTCTTCTGCACGACCCGATCTTCGAGCGTCTTTGCCCAGTTGACGATTTCTTCATTCGCCGTGTGCAACTGCAGGCTCATATCGTTGAAGGAATGAGCCAGGCCACCTACTTCGTCCTGGGATCGCTCTTCGATCTGGTAACCAAGCTCCCCGCGGGCAAGATGTTCCGTGCCCTGCTTGAGCGCCTTGATGGGTTGGCCGACCTCTCGCCACACGAATAGCCAGCTCAATACCGCCACAATCAGCATTGCCCCCGCGGTGTAATGCAACATGCGGGCGCTGCCGACAGCAAGTTGCTCGTCCGCTTTGGCCAGCGAAAGATTGGTGTCCAGCACGCCCAGAACTTGCTGGCTGGCAGGATGCGCGTGACAATCGGCGTTCGAGCAGTTAGGTTGATTTTCGATGGGAGTGATAATTCCCAGTACGCGCTGCCCGCCGCTGCGATAGATACGAAAGCGGTCGGGACGATTCAGGCGCGCCAGCGGCTGCGATTGAGTGTGACAGCCGTAGCAGGCTTCCCCCGTCTTGTCGAGGACGTGGCTGACTTCGGCTGGATCGGTGGAGTAGCTGATCCGCCCCTCCTGGTCAAAGATTCGGACCTTGACCATGCCGGGCTCGTCCTCCATGGTGTGAATGGCGTGGTAGAGTCCCTCGCGATCGTTGCGCAGCATGTAGTAGGTGGTGCTGTGCTTGATTATGTCGCTGACCCGCTCCGCGCTGACCAGGGTGGCGGCTTCCAGGTCCTGGCGATGCAATCGGACATTCAAGTATCCGAGCAGGGCGAAGACGACGACCATCACCGCCAACAGAGACCCGATCAACTTCGCACTGATGCTGTGAGTCAGCCGCTTCCATCCCAGCTCGATGCGGGTTGGCTCAGTCCCCGGCATGGCCCAATACCGGTGTAGCAACCACGGGCGCGGTTTCGGTTCGGAGACGCTGCTGCACGGGATGCCGTTCTTCGGGAAAGATAGGCAGGTACTTTACTGCCAATCCGAACAAGGCGAAGCCCATCGCGACAATCATGAGGGTTATCGAGAACTCCGTCCACTTCGGCACGTAGTGATGCCCGACGTAAGTCTCAAAGCCGATGAGAGCAATATTGAGGCGGTTGGTGATGAATCCGAGCACACTGCAGATTGAGGCTAGATACAACCACTGTGGTGACAGCCTGACCTTCTTGAAGCTGAGCATGGTGATGGGAATGACGAAGGTCAGCGCCAGTTCGAGCCAGAGAAAGTATGCTTCGTAGCTGGGTTTAAAGATCTGTCCGAGCATGTCGCGACGGAAGTAGTCCTCGAAGCGCAGCAGGGCATTGACCCAGAGAGCAACCAGCAACGCGCCGCCCAGGGTGACCAGAACCGGAAGTTCAAGGTGACGGCCGAAGGCCTTGGCGCTCTGCGTGGACTCGAAGATGGTCATGGCCAAACCAACCGCAATCGCCGAGGCAAAGAAGAAGAAGGGCAGCGCCGGCGTGTACCAGAAGGGATGCAGCTTGCTCGGCATGATCAGATAGAGGGATCCGAGCGAACTCTGGTGCAGGGTGGAGAGCAAGATGCCGGCCACAATTAGCACCGGGTAGATCTTCTTAATCCACTTGATCGGAGTCTGCCAATTGAGAGCTTCGAATACGTTGGGAAGGAATTCGAAGAAGAGCACCGTGGTGTAGGTCATCACACACATGCCCACCTCGAACATGACCGAGTGAAAGTTCATGTAGATGAGCTGATGCCAGATGTACCAGGGACGGCCCAGGTCAAACAGAAGTCCAACGATGAAGAGCACGTAGCCGAGAAATGCGGTCAACACCGCAGGGCGTACAACACTGTGCAAGCGCTCGACGTTGAAGAGGTAGACTGCTCCGACCATGCAGAAGCCGCCAGCCGCCAGCATGACCCCGCACAGGCAGTCGAAGCCAATCCACAGTCCCCAGGGGAACTGGTCGGTCATGTTTGTAGCAGCGCCCAAGCCACGAAAATAGCGAATAAATGAGGAGTACAGGCCCAGGGCCATGATCACAATGAATACAACTCTCCAAAAGGTCAGCTTGATCTTCATTTTCCACTTCCGTTCTGCTTCTGTTCCTCTGCTTCAGCGGCGGCTACTTCGTCGCGACGATGCGAAATCCAATAAATGCCGCCCAAGGCCAACGTCCACACCGGGATAAAGTCGGGAATTCGATCCATCACTCGCCCGGTGTATTCCGGCATCGGGGTGTCGCCGATTTTGGCGGACGCGGGATAACCGTACTCTTCAGCGTTTACGCTCGAAAGGATAAGAACGGACGTTCCGCCAACTTCGTTAAGACCGTAAATACGCGGCAGGTAGGTGGAAGGGCTTTGACGGATTCGGTCCTGCGCTTCCCTGATGAGGTCGTCGCGCTCCCCGAACTTGGTGGCACCCGTCGGACAGATCTCGGCACATGCTGTTTGCTTACCGGCAGCTATGCGGTCCGGACACATAATGCATTTGCGGACCCGCGGATTCAGCGACTGCCATTCGTATTTCGGCTGGCCAAACACGCAGGCTACCATGCAATACCGGCAGCCGATGCACTTCCAGACGTCGTAAACGACGGGGCCCTCTTTTGTCTTATGGAAGGCGCCAACGGGACAAACCGACGCGCAGGCCGGTTTTTCACAGTGCATGCACAGCCGGCGCATGAATTTGTCGTCCTTGGTGAGAACGACCGTATATTTATGCGCCGATTGCACCGGCTCGGCTGCTACTTTGTCGTCGTACGGCAGCTTGTTCTGCTGCGCGCAGCCAGCTTCACACTGTTTGCAACCGATGCACATCGTCGCGTCATACAGCAGGGCCTTACTCATGGAAAACGCTCCTCATTGCTCCCAAGCGGGATTTCCGTTCCGTGGAATGTGGAATGATGTGGCAGGTAAACGAACGCGGTGACGGAATAGACTTGGGAACCGTACAAAACACTCTTGGCGATTCGACTATAAAAAAATAACCGAGTCCGGAGAAGTGCATTCCCGGACCCGGGGGAACTGCTCTCTGTGGGAAAGCGAACCGGGGAGATGCTTTTCGGCTAATCGCCAATCGGCAAACTTTTCGTTCCGTCCGCCGAATTGAGCGGGACACCCCCATACAAGCCGTAACGCCTTCCTAGGCCGCTGCCCGCGAGTGCGCGCGACCGCGGCGATGCACAAAGAGAATCAGCCATTGACATTGACTACTGCCATGCTCACTTCTGCAAGCTACGAATGTACGCAACGACGCCTTTTACGTCGTCAGCGGCTAGAGCCTTCACCGGGGCCGGGTGCTTCGCCGTCCCCGTAATGGCCGCGGCCAAGTCGGCATCCGACTTCTTCTTGGCCTCGTCGCCAATCAGGCTCGGAGCCTTCATTGCGGGCTTGCCAGCCGCATCGGTGCCGTGACACATGGCGCATTTTGCTTTGTAGAGAGCGGCTCCGTCCTCAGCCCATGACAGATTGGGGATCAGGATGAATAGGGCCACCGCGATTGTCAGTACAAGCATCACCAGCTTTGTCGTCTTCATGTTTTGGTTTCTTCTCCTTGTGAAGTTTTGCAACCTGATGAAATTAGCGGTTCTTCTCGCAATCGTACTCATGTTGCGAAAGTAACCACAGATACAGCCCTCCAAGAACTGGATGTAGCGGAATGCAGCAGCTCGTCGCTGCCTATTGAGAGTTTCAACGTTTGGAGGATACAGGCGCAGTGACCCACGTCACGCTAAGCCGTGATTTTTGGGCAAGATGGACGCGTCCAAGAGAACCATCCTGGTAACCTTGGGTCACGCCAACCGGTGACTGCGGTCACAGCGGCTCCCGCAAGCGGGCGAGACAATCTATGGCAGCAGCGAAGGTGTAGCTATGCCGATACTCTTGATGGCTCTGCTCGCGTTGTTGGTATTTGGCCTTATTGGAATTCTGCTGTCAACCGCGGTGATCCTGGAGCATTCCACCCAGCGACACGTAGCCAAAGGTGCCGCCGCACACCCACCTCCGGCCCTGCCTCTCCGTTAATCTGAAACTTTGGTAAACCGCCTGGCGACAATGCGACAACACGGCGACGCGGCGACGGAATCCGTCTGCAAAGGAGAAATCTCATGACTACGCTTGCAATGGATAAAGACAAGAAAGCCGACCTGGCTGGACCGGGAATCGGCGATTACAAGGAATTGGAAAAAATTCTGCCGCGGGATTACCGCTCCTTGCTGACCGCGAAAGAGACGCAGCAGGCCATCTTCCAGGTGAAACGCTATATCGCGGACAATCTGTGCAAGGAACTCAACCTGATGATGGTCGAGGTGCCGCTTATCGTGGATGTAGAGAGCGGCGTCAACGACATGCTCGATCGTGACGGGTCGCGCACGCCGATTCAGTTCCATATTTCGAACGATCGCAACCTGCATCCCGTCGACGCTCAGGTGGTGCAAGCCGCGACCAAGTGGAAACGCGTCGCACTCAAGCAATTCGATTGCAAAGTTGGCGAGGGCATCTGTACCGACATGCGCGCCGTTCGCAAGGACTATTTCCTCGATCACGACCATTCCGCCTACGTCGATCAGTGGGATTGGGAGCGCGTCATCACCGCTGAGCAGCGGAATCTCGAGTTTCTCAAATCGGTTGTCAGCAGGATCTGGAAAGTGATCGTGGGAGCGGAAAAGTTTGCGCAATCCCTGTTCCCGCTGTTGAAAGATTCGCGCTGTCCGAATCTGCCCGAGGAGTTGACCTTCCTGCACGCCGAGGAAATTCTCGATATGTATCCCGAGCTGCCGCGCAAGCAGCGTGAGACCGCAGTGCTGCAAGAATATCCGGCCGTCTTCATCATTGGGATTGGCTGGCCGTTGAAGGACGGCTATCCGCACGAGATGCGCGCCGCCGATTACGACGACTGGGTCACCGATACTCAAGACCAGACCGGCAAAGATACCCATGGGCTGAATGGCGACATCCTGGTATGGAACTGGGTTACCAGGCGGCGCCATGAACTGACATCGATGGGCATTCGAGTTACGGCCGAGACGCTGAAACAGCAGCTTACGATGGCCAAGCAGCTGGACTTTATGCAACTGCCCTATCACCAGGCCATCCTGAACAACCAGATTCCGCTCTCGATCGGCGGCGGAATTGGGCAGTCGCGGACGTTGATGCTGCTGCTCCGCAAAGCGCATCTTGGGGAAGTCAGCGTTACGGTGTGGCCGAAGGTGCTGAAGGAGATGTGCGCGGAGAAGAATATTTTCGTGCTGGAGTAGGGTGGTTCTTGGGAAGAACCGGGAGGGAGTAGCGACTACCGCCTTGTCCCTCGAACGTAGCGCCGCCGTCCCGGCGGCTATCGGGGGCGTCCCGCCCCCGTCGGCGAGGGCAAGATGCCCTCGCGACAGCCGGCAAGATGCCGGCGCTACAAGATTCCGAATAGCTTTTTTATACCCCCGAGCGGCAGCTCTGATCGCGTCGTCGTGCTTGTCAGATGGCTTTTCACCGCCGCGGCTAACCGCCGTATGCCCTCTCGTATCTGCTCCGGAGCGGCGTTGGAAAAATTCAAGCGCATGTGGCGGGAGCCTTCCTGAGGATCGTTGGCATAGAAGGAGTCGCCGGGGACGAACGCCACATTCTGCTCGATTGCCGATTTGAATAGGGCTTGGATGTCGATTCCTGCGGGCAGAGTTACCCAGAGGAATAGGCCGCCCTTCGGTTGAGTCCAGGTCACTTCCGGCGGGAAGAACTCTTCCAGAGCCTGAAGCATTACGTTGCGGCGTTCGCCATAGATCTTACGAATCAGCTTCACGTGTTTGTCGAGGAATCCATCGCGCGCGACTTCGTAGGCCACGAACTGAGTGAAGGTCGAAGTGTGCAGGTCAGCACCCTGCTTCAGTTGCGCCAGCTTACTGATGACCTCAGGAGGAGCGACGATCCATCCCAGACGGAGCCCGGGAGCGAG
>JBEKFN010000192.1:0-7982 GCA_050013295.1 Terriglobales bacterium | reverse complement strand
CCGACTTTCTTGATTTCCGGCGGAATGGCCTCGTCCAGTTCTCGCAGTTCGGACTGCAACTGCAGCACGCGGGGATACGAAGGCCCATACTTCGCCGTGAGTTGGGCATAGTCTCCGCGGAATTGAGCGCGTTGTTTGTAGAGCGCCGCCAGGATGCTCTCGGGCGCGATGTTGGCGATGAGTTCGGGGTTCGCGGTCAGGCCGATGCGGTATTTAGCTTCCTTGACAATGCGATCGCCCTCGGCGGCGGAGAGTTGTTTATTGAGCTCTTCCAGCTTGTCGAGGATGATGTTGTGGGTTTCGTCGGTACCGAGGATCCCGGTCTTCTTTTGGTAGTCGGTCAGTTTTTCCTGCGAATCCGCGGCATGCCTTTTGAGGTCGTCGAGCTGCTTGGTCAACCAGTCGGAGGTTTGCAGCGTTGCCCGGTATTTCGTTTGGAAGTTGTACTCGATATAGGTAGCGGCCACGGCATTCGCAACCTGCGCCGCCAGCCGCGGATCCTTGCTGCGAAAATGAACCTCAACAATCTGAGTTTTCGGAATCAGCTTTACGCTGAGCGATTTGTGGAACGCCTCCGTCAATTTGGCGCGCGTCTTCAAGTCCACATTATCGAAGTCCCGATCGGGCGGAACGGTCCTGCGTCCAGCGAAATCTTTCTGGTGGTGCAACCCCAACTGCTTGATGACGCTGATCGCGATCGTGTTGCTCTCGACAATGCGGATTTGGGTTTCGAGTTTGGTGTTAAGGTCCAATCCCATCGGCATGACAACCCGCTCCAAACTGAGGTCGTCGTTTCCGTCCAAGTCGAGAAGGAGACGAGCGGAAGCGTCATAGCGTTTGGGGAGAATCAGCGAGAATGCCATCGCCAGCAGCACCACGAAAGCGAGACTCCCGAGGACGAGCCAGCGCCGCTTCTGGAGGACGCGCCAGAACTGCATGATGGAAATCTGATCGTTTGGAGAATCGATCGTCATGGCAAGAGCCCCGGGTAAACCGAGGCGCTCCATTCCATTCCCTTTGCTCAAGACGACTGCCTGCCGGTCGCTCACTTACTTGTCCTGGGAGAGCTGTTCTCGGTTGCAGAATGGTAGGCGACGAATGAATTGCCTCCGGTCACAACCATGGCGGGAACGAACCACCAGCGATGGCGATGCTCTTTTAGCTTGTAGCTAAGATATGCGACGCCGAGTTCCGCCGGAATGCCGGCGCCGTAGAGTGCCCCGCGACTGCGAAATGCCATCGGAACGAATGAACAAGTGTGCTGTTCAAGACAGCTATTGGTTTCTTCAACATTCACAATCGACGAGGCAAACATCGCGCTCATAGCAACCATGTACTTGCCGTCAATCGCACGACTCAAGCCGCCGGTCGCGGCGGGTGCGGGCGCCCGGAAACCAGCCTGCTCGGCGCCCATCTCCGGAACGCCCGGTGCGCCCGCCGGTTTTACCGCGCTCGGAGCATCCGGATAACTTGAGGTTGCCGGGGCGGGCGGCGATTCTGCTCCGGCGCCCATTGCCAGGCCGTTCGTTGCCAGGCCGTTCTGGGGCAGGGCGAAACCCAACCGGCTCGACGCCAGCAACACTGCAACTGCGAGAGTGATTTCAAGACATACCTTGTTCATGGACCTCTCCAAAAGTAGTTGTGGAATTAAGAAAACCTAACCATGCCCACTGCTTGCGATGGGGCGCGTGGATGGGAAACGAAAGCAATCGGCTCGACGTCTTCGGCACTCATTTCTACCGACGCTGCCTGCATGATCAGATCGACATTAAGGACGAAACGAAAGCCAGCTGTCTTGCGCAGAAGAATCCCTTCGATTCCAGCCAGACATCCCGATTTGATCCGAACCCGGTCGCCGACGTTCAAAAAGGGATGGGGCTCGGCTTTCAGGGTCGACAAAACTGCTCTCAGCGCCTCGATATCTTCCGTGGGTAACGCCACCGGAGAGCCCCCGAAGCCGATCAGGTTCACCAGGTGAGGTACCTGCAGAACGCGCAACTGCTCATGCAGTCGGATGCGGACGAATAGGTATCCGGGAAAAAGCGGTACCTGCACTTCAACCCTGCAGCCATTGCGCCACTTGTGAAGCGCGCGATAGTACGGCAGGAAGCTCTCGATCTCGCGAAGCACAAGCTGCTCGAAAACCTTTTTCTCGTGGCGCGGGTAAGTGTAGACGGCGTACCACTTGAACTGATTCATTGCTCTTACCGATCCTCGCTCGTACCGATCCTCAGGCAGCGAGTTGCGTGCTCCACCAGGTTGCTGGGCCGCAACGGGCATAGCTTCGCAGCGTCACTTAGATTGGCTTTGTCTAACAAAACCGATCAGCGCCTAACGTGCAGTTCGCAATTGGAGGGCCCAAAAAAGGAGGGGAGGCTTGCGCAGTTGGCACAAAGGTAGCGGGGCATTCTTACCCCGGCCTATCACAGTCATTTGAACTCTGAGGGTGCCCATCTCTGCTGGCATGGGCACCCTTCACAGTTCGACGGTTAGGAGGGCAGTTAGGAGGGACGGTTAGGCGTGACGCGAAGGCCCGGCCGTCCGCCCTTCTCGCTAGACGCGGAAACGTGCGCCGACCGTAAGGACAGGGCACGTCGCCTCGCAGGCCACCTTATAAGCGACGCCTGCGCCCAGGTGTTTGGTCAAAGCCGCCGACCGTTTTACGCCCAGCACGATCAAGTCGACCGACTGCTCAGCGATTCTCACGATCATCTCAGCCGGGGGACCAAATTGCACCATGTACTCAGGCTCATGCCAAAGCGTTGTTCCGTAGGGAACCAGGTCGCGGAGTTGCTTCTCCGTGGAAGCAACCACCTCTCTCGGGTCAACCACGGGCATAGCTCCGGGTTCTGGTTCTGGCAGAACCACACCAGGTTCGGGCGCCACATGCAGGAGGGTCAGACGAGCCCGATTTTCCTCTGCCAAGGATATGGCGTAGGGCAGACCGTGCACCGACTCTGGCCCGAAGTCGGTGGCATACAGAATGTGCCGCAGTTTGCCATCCATCTCCCAGTGGGTAGCATGCGGACCCACCGTGAGCACGGGGCACTGGGCATTGCGAAAGACTTCTTCCGCCACCGAGCCCATCAGCATTTTCCCCAGTCCCTTGTGGCCGCAGGTGCCAATGACGATGAGGTCAATCTCATGCTTCCAGACCAACGTGTCGAGCACTTTCGCAACTTCGCCCTCCTCGATCAGTTCCTTGTGTCGAATGCCCTTGAACGACTGGGAGCCCACTAAGGCAGCCAGTTGTTGTTCGGCCAAGAACCTGATTTGCTCGGGATCGGGCTGCACCGTTTCGACAAAAGGCAGGTGCGGCAGCACGTTCACCACGTACACCTCAGCATCGTAGCGGTGAGCCAGGTTGAGGGTATAGGACAGAGCTAATTGGGCGGATGGAGTGAAGTCCGTGGCGAACAGGATGTTTTGCAGTTTAACGCGGGTTGGAGCAGTTACAGTTGGCATAACAACCTCCTTCTGAAGCCGGAGGCGCAGTGCCGGCAAAAATTCTGTCGGACGCCGCCGTCTCCAGCTTCGATGTTGCCTGCAAGCATCCGGAGTGTTGTTACTCCTTCTGCCTGAGGTCGGGGAGAAACATCACGTGGCACCTCGGTATGACTGCGGAGAGTCACTCTGCCAGTTCCTCTTCCAGTTCGTGCGTCACCGCGGAATTGAATTCCGACACTGGGGTGTGGGTCGTGACATACTCCGTCTCGCACGCCGTGCAGCGCACGCCCGTGTCGAGGATTTCCCAGGTTTGGTTGCCGCAGCTGCAGGTATATAGATCAGCCATAAAACACCTCCTCCAAGAATGTGACGCCCTTCACCACCATCAAAGCCGACCAAAGAGCCGAACAATGACACGTGAGCGGCCTGCTATGTTGCCTACAGGAGCACGGGGATGCGCTTCCATTCCGCTGACGGTGCACGACGGGCAAAACGGTTGGGGACCTTGAGCGCCATACCTCTCCCTTCGAGGTGGAACTCACGAATAGGCTGATGGGGGGCCACAGAATATCGCGGCCAAATGCAGGAGTTTCTTTTCGCCGCTGCAGGGTTCAGGCGGACAGTGTCTTCTCGCTGCTCGCTCGTCACAAATTATACTCATTTCCAGTTCCGATGCGGTGATACATGTCACTACGCCATGTGAGGGTCTGAGATCGCGGTCGGGACAACCATTGCCATGGTTGCCGCGATCAGGCGCAAGTTGCTCGGCGGAAGTTTTCTCAACTGCTAACCCTTTTTGTGGCAATGAGTTATGCGCGGCTACCATTCTTGCCGAACACCCGCAAAAGGCGGATAATAAAGGTAGAGGGATGGGGATCCTTCACAAAACTCCCGAAGTTCAGCCTTAGAAACCGTGTCTCGTTAGGCGCGGGGAAAGGAGGGAGCGATGTCCATTCGCAGAGTCTTTTCACTCGTTGTTCTCTTCCTTGGTCTTGCCGCATTTTGTGAATCTCAGCAAAGGCAGATCAAGTATGTGCCGGTGAAGCCGACGTCGCCTGCGTCAGGTCAAGAGATGTACACGGCATATTGCGCTGTCTGCCACGGCAAGGAAGGCAAAGGAAACGGTCCAGCTGTTGAGGCGCTAAGAGTCCCACCACCGGATCTCACGATTCTTGCCAGAAAGAACCTAAACAATTATCCCTATGATCGCGTTAGAAGCGCGATAGTGGGTGACGTACGCTTGCCGACAGATGGCGCGAAGGATATGCCGGGTTGGGGCGAACTCTTCTGGTGTATGAGCCAGGGACACTCCTCCGAAGTACAGTTGCGCATCAACAACTTGAATAAGCACATCGAATCGATGCAGCGAAGTAACTGAAACCCTGGTTTGGGCGGCTCTGATTCTGGCGGGGGCCGCCCACCAGGAACGTCTTAGAGATTTGGACCCCGGCATCCCCATCCTGGAAAAAGTCTTTCCTCGTCGCCTACCGTCTGCGGCCGATAGTTACTTCGGCATAGGCAGCGTGCGCCTGCAGGGTTGGGCACATGCGTGGGTCTAACTCTCTATCTTCTTGATGTACAGCCGAAGCCCAGCCAACACTATCCCGATGGCAATGACGGATATTCCGAACCCGAGACGGCGATGGTTGCGTTCCACCATGGCATCCTGCCCCGCTTGCAGGTTCTGGGCCGCGATTTTCAGGCCAGCTTGAATATCCTGATCCACCAAGTCCGTGCGGAAGCTATGGATCGTGACGCGCGCCTTGGTCAGCGAATCCCGTGCCTGATCCTGTCCCAGCCGAGCCTCGCTCACCTCCATGCCAGAAGATTCGGCGACACGGAGAACCGAGTCTGCGCTTTTATTGGCCTCGTCCAATCGACCCAAGTTACTCAGTAATGCTGCCCTGGCTTGATCGCAACGGTCACCTGGGGCATGACAGCGCATGCAGACGGCGTCAGGACCAGCGCCAAGCATCGCGTCGGTTGGATGTCGGATGCCATGATTGCTATGACACACGACGCATCCGGGAAGAGAAGCCGCTTCAAAGGCCTTTTTGTGCGTACTTTTTTCGTACATCTGGGCTTGGAAAGCGTGACAGTTCGAGCACACATTCTGAACCTTGTCTACGCCTGGCGGCGCGGCCCCATGGTTTCCATGACAGGTTGAACAGGTTGGCGCACTCAGATCGCCTCGCACCGCTAGCGCTTCGTGGTGCACGCTGGTGCTGTACTTGGCGAACTGATCCGTGGGAATGGAATATCCATTCATGTAACTGGCATCAGCATGGCAGCGGGAGCAGGTCTTCGCCACGTTGACCGGGTTAACCGTGGAGCGGAGATCGCTCGGCGCTCTTAGATCGTGGACACTGTGACAATCCGTGCACACGGCTACCTTCGTGTCTCCAGCCGCGAAGCGCTTGCCGTGCACACTGGTGCGGTACTGGTCCAACTGGTCGGTGCGCAAACTGGGGTTGAACTGCCGAATATAGGCGGGATCCGAATGGCAACTTCCGCACAACTGCGGGATCTGTTTGCGATCGATCTTGCCTTTCCAGCCCGCCTTTGGGCTCATGGCTTTGTCTGCATCGTCGCTGGTTGGGTCGCCGCCGTGGCAACTGGCGCAAGTCAAACCTTTTTGTGCGTGTATGTCCTGGCTGAACTTCTCCTGGCTCACGCCCAGGGGATCAGGCAATGTGGAGTGACAATCCAGGCAGGTATTCGCGATTTGCCCAGAACTTTGTCCATAACTTTGCCCACAACCCAGGCACGCTGCGAACACGACGAAGCCCGCCAGCCCGACATGGGCGGCGCTGAACGGTCGGAGCTTATTTCGCAAGAAGGCCATAAACACTCATACCTGCAACGTACGCAAGAGCAAAGACGGAAAGCCCGGTGATCCACCGTTTCATATGTGAGGGTTGGTCACTTTCAAAGAAAGGCAGCAGCAGCCACAACAAGCCGACGAGGCCGAAAGCAATTACACCCAGAACCTCCCCGTCGATGAACCACACTTTGGACGGGATGAGCTTGAGCGTCTGAAACATGAAGAGGAAGTACCACTCGGGCTTGATCCCGGCTGGGGCAGACACAAAAGGATCTGCCTTGACACCGAGGTTCCACGGGAAGACTGCTGCCAACGCGCCCAACACTCCCAGGGCCACGTACCAAGCCATCAGTTCCCGCAGCAAGAAGTTGGGAAAGAATTTCATTTCCCGCTTGGCGGACGGATCCGCGGTCCACTGCACTTCCAGTTTCGGTGGAATGCTCATGCCAAGGCGTTGCACCAGCAACACGTGCACCAGGAGCAGCACGGTTGCAATTCCGGGTAGAACGGCGACATGGAATCCAAAGAACCGGGTCAGCGTGGCTCCCGTCACGTCTTCACCACCCCGGAGAAAGATCATCATGGGCTTGCCGACGATCGGAATCTGCCCCGTGATCTCGGTGCCGACCTTGGTGGCGAAGAACGCCAGCGTGTTCCAGGGCAGCAGATACCCGCTGAACCCAAATCCCATGACAAGAAAAAGAAGCAGCACTCCGCTGACCCAGGTCAGCTCCCTGGGTTTGCGGTAGGCCTTGAGAAAGAGCACGCTGAACATGTGCGCGAAGGCAGTAAAAATCATGAGATTGGCCGACCAGGAGTGGATGGAGCGAACCAGCCAGCCAAACCTGACACGAGTCATGATGTACTGCACGCTTTCGAACGCCTCGTTGGCGCCCGGACGGTAATACAGGAGCAGCAAGATCCCGGTCAGCACCTGGATCATGAACAGAAAAAGGGTGATGCCTCCGAGGAAATACCAGTAGGACAGGCGATGAGTAGGGACGGTCTTGTGGCGAAGCGGGGCTATGAGGTCGTCCCAATCCAGTCGTTCATCAAACCAGCGGCGGAGCGCGGCGAACAAGGTCATGCCTCCCGCTTCCGGCTGACGACAATGTCATCGCCGCGCAAGTGGACATCAAATACATCGAGCGGCCTGGGCGGAGGACCGGAAACGTTGCGGCCATTGAGATCGTAGATTCCGTTGTGGCACGCACACCAGACCTCGCGCAGGTCGTTGCGATACTGCACCGTGCAGCCGAGGTGGGTACAAGTGGCGGAGAGAGCACGATAAGTGCCGTCGCTCTCCATGATCAACAAGCCGGGACGGCTGCCGAACCGGAAAATCTTGCCGGAATTCGGCTTCAGGTCCCCGATCTTGGCGGCGACGACCTCGTCTCCGCCGAGATCTACCACCGCCGGAGGGACAAGATAGCGGAGCACGGGATAGATGAAAGAAGCAAAAGAGGCAAGCAGGCCGCTGCCGAGGAAGATTCCCACCATGCGGCGGCGCGTAGGTTCGGGTTGGGAAAGTTGGTCAGCGTTCATTCACCGCGCCCCTGCCGCAAGAACCACTCCGCGATTGGATCGCCACTTTCGATCGCCAGTCTCGGTCGCCAGTCCGATGGGCCCAGTCCCCGCGTCAAGCAGAACGCACTTCCACGGTGCGCTGCATCTCGCGCAGCCACATCGCCTGAAACATTTGCAGGCGATG